>NZ_JAYESN010000025.1:0-56889 GCF_034860625.1 Lamprobacter sp. | reverse complement strand
GTCCCACCTGGCAGAGAAGGCCTGGCTGCCGAGGCAGTTCGTGCTGGACACCGCCAAAGCGTATGCCACGCACTTCGCCCGAGGGAGACGAGATTATGCAACACGTCGTTCAAATCGAAACCGTGATCAACGCGGAGTCCATCCAGACCTTTCCTGAGTTACGGCCATTGCTTGGGCATTGCGTCAGGGTCACCGTTGATCAACTTGACCGAGACCAAACCGAACCGGCGTACCAGCCGATCAGCCAAATTGGGGGCTCGCACTGCAGCCACGGAAGGCCCACCTCGCATCGGGCGGCAAGCTAATGGACGCGGACGAAATTGGCGAGGAGGTTCGCCAGCACCGTGGCGGACATTCCGATGCCTGAGAAGGTTCGCACGGCAATCGGTGCCAATCTGTTCCGTCGCACGCCTGTCCACTGCGGTCAACCGGCGCGTCGATGGCGAGACCGAGATCCTGTTCCCGGTCGGTGTCGCGATCGAGGACTCGCCGCTCGGTCATCTTGAGTTTGCCTTGCGCCACGAAGGGCTCGATTTGGCTGTGATCGCCGCCGCATGTGTTCCAATCAGGAAACCATACCATAATTTGCCGATGCCTTGATCCAGGTTTGTGTGGACGAATGCCGCACATGGGCTAAAATCACGTGACAATACCCACGCAATGGAAGGGTCCACATGGCAAAGCTAGAACGCATCGATTTTCGGGTTGAGGAAGGCGTTAAGGCGCAGTTTACTCACGCAGCCGAGGCCTACGGCATGAACCTGTCGTCCTTCATGATCGCGGCGGCGCAAGAACAGGTCGCCCGGGCGCGGCATCGCCGCGAGACGCTAGAACTGTCGGATGCTGATCGCGATGCCTTTCTGAAGGCATTGGATCAACCGCAACGCGCTATCCCTGCGGCGTTGGCCAAGGCAGCGCAGCGCCGCGGCACGCGCATACTCAGTGACTAAAAGCAGCGAGCGGTATCGGATCGAGGCCATTACCAGCCGGCATGACCGCGCCGCCTTTGATTGTGGACATCCGTTTCTCAATGCCTATCTGGCCCGCTTCGCTCGGCAAAACGACCGCAAGGGATTGGCGCGCGCCTTTGTGCTGGTGCCGCAACCGGACAGCAACCCCGTGCTGGGCTATTACACGCTTATGTCCGGCGCGGTCGCCTTCGAGCACCTGCCGCAGACTCTGCGCCAAGGGCTGCCCAAGTACCCAATCCCGGTCGCGCGCATCGGCGAACTGGCGGTCGACCAGCGGCAGAAGGGAAAGGGATTTGGATCAGACCTGCTCCTGGATGCGATCACGCGCATCGTCCGCGCGTCCAGGCAGGTCGCGGTTTGGGCCATTATCGTCGACCCCATCGATCCACCAGCCGCGACCTTTTACCAGCATCATGGATTCCAGGCGCTCCCCGACAGCGAGGCACTCATCCTGACGATGCAGGATGCGATGGCCTGGCTGAAACACCGGATCTGATCGTGCCGGTCTCGGCGGTGATCATGCGCCACATTCCCGACTATCACCGCATGCTGACGGGCTTTTCCGAGCCAGTGACCAGTTATGAGATTATCGCCGCCATGACGATGGCCCGGAGATTTTAAGCGACCCTGGCGTTGTGCCCTATCGATACCTTTGCGCTGATCAAGAAGTGACTTTTCTAGCAACGATGATCCAGTATGCTCTCGAAGAGGAAATCCCTAGCGAACTTAGGTTTTTGCAAGGGTATGATCGAGCTTGCAGAGAGATTGATGCTGAGTTCGATTTGCCGCAAAAAGACATCAGCCGTTTAGTGCGCATGATTCAAGGTAATGATGGGCAGTTATCGCGTAATAAACGCTCGCAGTTTATTATCCTGCCGGATGATGTCATTGAACGTATTGAGGTGATTGTGCAAGGAGCGTTCAGGTAAAAAAGAAGGTTGTGCTCCAGTTTTTTGATTGTCCCAATCGCTAATCCAAACTATACTCTTTCAGTGCAAGACTTTTAGTAATATCTTCCTTTCTCGACTTTGGCCATTTTGCTGAGCGGTTTCGTGGTTGGTGATCGGCCAGCGTCGGCGGGGCAGCAGCCGGCGGCAGCGCGGTTGGCAGCAGCGCGAGGTGGGCGGTATCGTCTGATGTCGACCAAAACGCCAAACCGAACCGCCCATGCTCGCCCTGCCGTTGACGATTGTAGCCGTTTTAGAACCGTTTGCCGTGCTGTTCACGCGACCGACCTGGGCGCATGCGCAGGTGTTGGTGATCGGCACCCTGCTTGCGCAGGGGCCGCGTACGGTCACCGCTGCGTTGCGCGCGATGGGTCTCTCGGGCGAGCGGCGCTTCGAGCGTGACCATCGGGTGCTCAACCGCGCGCGCTGGTCAGGACTGCGCGGCGCGCAGATCCTACTGGGGCTGTTGCTGGCGTTGCTGCCCCACAGCCTCCCGATTGTCATGGTGATCGACGAGACCCTGGAGCGGCGCTTCGGTCCGCGCATCCGCGCCAAAGGGGTGTATCGGGATGCGGTGCGCTCGAGCCGGGGCAAGGTGGTGACCTGTCTGGGCGTGGAATGGCTCGTGATGGCGCTGATGGTGCCTATGCCCTGGAGTCAGCGGATGTGGGCCCTGCCGTTTCTGACCCTGCTGAGGCCCTCCAAGCAGGCCGACCGCGAGGCCGGTCGCCGGCATCGCACCACCCTGGACTGGACCGTCGTGATGGTGCGGCTGGTCGCACGCTGGTTGGGTCGACGCCCGTGGATCCTGATCGGCGATGGGCGCTATGCCTGCCTCCACCTGGGCTGGGAGTGCGTGGTCAATCAGGCCACGCTGATCAGTCGTCTGCGCCTGGATGCACGGCTGTTTGGGTTCCCCGAGCCGGTGCCGGCCGGACGGCGAGGACGCAAGCCCCGGAAAGGGGCCCGCTTGACCAAGCTCGCCGAGCGCGTGGAGGAGGCGCGCACCCAGGGCGAGGCGGTGACCGTCGCCTGGTACCGGGGCCAACGCAAGACGCTGCGCGTACTCAGCGACACCGCGCTGTGGCACACCCCTGGCATCACCCCGCTGCCGATCCGCTGGGTGCTGGTGGTCGATCCCGAGGGGCGCCTGCCGGCCCAAGCCTTCTTCACCACGGCGCTGAGCCTGACCCCGGCACGGGTCATCGAGCTGTTCGTCTGGCGCTGGTCGCTGGAGGTGACCTTCGAGGAGACCCGCCGCCACCTCGGCGTGGAGACCCAGCGTCAGTGGAGCGACCTGGCCATCGCCCGCACCACGCCGGTGCTCATGGCCCTGTTCTCGCTGGTCTGTCTGATGGTGCATCGCTGGCGTGAGCACTGGCCCACCCTGGCGCGCTCGAGCGCCTGGTACCTCAAGCCGGAGGCGACGTTCTCCGATTGCCTGGCCTTGGTCCGGCGCCGGATTTGGGGCGAAACCGATTTCGACAGCTCAGCCAGCGCGCAAGACCCTGTGCAAATTTCGCCTCAGCGCTTGGAGCGCTTGCTCGATCAGCTTGCCGCGACGGCCTGAGGGGCCAAAAAGTGCCAAAGTCGAGATTGAGGCACTTATGGCCAGACCAGGCGCATCTCGCAGACCATCATGGGATGGAGCTCCAAGGGCTGTCCATCGAGGAGGAAGCCGAGCAGCCGCAGGAATTGAGCCCCGAAGGTCTCGCGCTGAGCGACGAGGCGCTGGAGCAGGTCGAGCCCGTCGCGGAAGACGCTAAACTGCGGTCGCTGAAGTGTTTTTTTTTCGCGAATGGGCTGTTGCTCATGGGCCCAGAGTCCAGCATGCAAAGCCCAGGTACTGGTCAAGGCGAGCAGGCCGAGCAAATTCTCCAAGCGTTCGGGCTTGGTCAGATGGGTGTCTTCGAGGTGGAAGCCATGGCCCTTAAGGGCGGCGAACAAGGTTTCAATCGTCCAGCGCTCGGCAGACTCCTGCAGCGCATGGGCGGTATAGGCCTCACTGGCGATGAGCAGCCATTCGCCGTCTTCCAGGCGCTTGGCGCTCAGGTAGAGGGGCTGCCCCCAGAGCCAACGGGGCTTGCGCAGCACCCGCTGCTCGTGGACTTGCAGGTCTTGAAACGCACGCAGCAACGGGGCCTCTTCGCCCGAGCGGGAGCGGCGGATGCGCGCATTGGCCTTCAGGCGCAGGCGAAACGGGATCTGCTGCTCACGCAGCGCTTCAACCCAGGCGCGCCCGACGAACTCGCGGTCGGCGAGCAGGTAGGCCAGCGGCTGCACCGGGAACGTCTCGCGCAGGCGCGCGAGCAGTTCGACGCGCTCGGCGGTGTTGGAGTTGCCCGCCTTGGGCAGGGCGCTCCAGAACAAGGGTAGGCTCAGCCCCCGGTAGGACACGCCGAGCACCAACAGGTTGATCTCGGCCCGCCCGAGCTTCCAGTTGGTGCGATCGAGCGTTAGCACCCAGGGCCTGTCCTTGGACAACAGCAGCTAGGCGAGGGTCTGTGCGATGTCGGCCTGATCGATCGTGAAGGTGCGGAAAAATCGCTGCAGACGGATGTCGTTGGAGCGGATCTTCGACCTCGAGGAGAACACCGGTGCGAGCCGCGCGAGGTTCACCGAGCGCACCTGTAGCAGCGCTAGGATGAAGCGGGCGAGGAACTCCAAGCGCGCGCCATGCCAGTTCAGATGGGTGCTCAGCACCCCACGGAGTGCCTTGACTGAGTCGAGTTCGGTCACGGTCAGAACAGGGGTTGGTGGTTAAAGTCCTATTTTATCAAGGATTTAATTGATTTGTACTGTACAGAGCCTTCGCTCTATCCACGCTCAGAAATTCTGGCTCTACGTGCCCCATCATGCTGATTTTGCGAGCAAATAAATAATCTCTAACATTACCATTTCTTGATGCGATTGCCCAGGGCACTCTGTTCTGTCATCAGCACCTGCGCCAGCCAATCTCCTGCGCTGCTGACATCGGCGCAGCTCGGCAGTGCCGGGCGTGGCGGACGCTGCCGGATCACGACGGGGATCTCGCGCTCGCGCGCGGCAATGAGCTTGGCTGACGTCGCCTCGCCGCCGCTGTTCTTGCAGACGATGGCGTCGATGCGATGCGCATCGAGCAGCGCCCGCTCGCTGGCCAGGTCGAAAGGGCCGCGGGCGAGCAGTAGCTCAGCGTTTGCGAAGGCTGGCAGCGGCTCTGGTGGACTGACGCAACGGATCAGGAAATGGACCCCCGTCAGACCAACGAAAGGCTGGAGGTCCTGGCGTCCGAGCGCAAGCAGCACGCGGCGCGCCCCGAGTTCCTGCAGCGTCGCGCAAGCAATGTCCCAGTCCGTCACCGGGTGCCAGCGATCACCGGGCACGGGCTGCCAGGCGGGCCGCTCCAGCCGCAATAATGGTAGACGGAGCGTCTGGCAAGCCTCGGCTGCGTGCCAACCCATGGTCGCGGCAAACGGATGAGTCGCATCGATAACGGCCGCGATGCGTTGCTCGCGCAGATAGTCGACCAGCCCGGCAACCCCACCAAAGCCACCGATGCGGGTCTCACCCAAGGGCAGCCGCGGGCTGCTGGTGCGACCGGCGAGCGAACTGATGACGCGCCAATGAGCAGGGTCGGCAGTTGGCTGCATGGGCCGCTGTCCTTGCCGCTGCTTGGCTGTCGGAGACCGGCGGGACTCAGAGACTAGGCGGTGATCCGATCTCTCCGCATTCGATCTACCCGACGCGATTGACCCGCTCAAGGCCTCGGCCAGCGCATAACCCTCAGTCGTGCCGCCAAGGATGAGAATGCTGTTTATACTTTTTCTGTTCATACTTCTGCTGTCCCTACTGTTATCACTGCAGCTATCCCCGCTGTTGCCGCTCTAACGCATCGCGCCAGAGCGCGGCTAATCGATAGGGGGCATGCACCAGTTTGCTATAAGGCAGCAGCAGAAACAGCGCCAGCACCAGCCCGAGGTGCAGGATCAGCAGCAGTGCCATCGCCGCCGTCTCCCGCCAAAGCAACAGCAGCAGCCCACTGAGGGCGACGGCGCCGAGCAGCCATAAGAGCGCCTGATTGGCGCTTTGGGTGGCGGGCCTGTTGGGCTCCGGATCAGCGCGTGCCCTCAACGATCCAAGACCAATCACCCCCATTAGCATCAGCAGCCCTCCAACACTGCCAAGCAGCACCGGAGCGCTCCAAACGGGATACGGCGCCAGGCGTCCGAGCAGATGATGGTAGAGGGTCGCCGCAACAGTGGCGGCGAAGCTGAGTAGAAAACCATAGAAGAGCGCATGGTGCCAACGGCGGCGCCAGAGCGAGGGGGTGGCGTCAAGATCCGCACAGCCAGCACCCCCGCCGCGCAGATGGCTCAGTGCTAAGGCCTCCAACAACGCGGTTTTCAGCGCTGAGCGTCGCCGTCCCTGAGGCAACAGCGCATGGTCATCAGCCCCCGCGCCCGCCCGCCAAAACCGGCGCACACCCACCCCAAGCGCGACTAGCGACCAGCCTAGCGAAAGCCCAGCAAGCAGCACCATCCAACCCCAGGGCAGCACCTGATAGAAGGCCCCCGGACCCTGATGCACCGCCCAAACCTGATCAACTGGACCGCTGATCAGCACCAGCAGCAGTAATGGCAGGGTCGTGATCAGCGAGGCCAACAGCGCCGCCCGCTGCGGGTGTGCGAACAGCTGTGCCAAGGGCTGCGGCCAGGCATGCCTTGCATAGCTGTCGGCGCGGGTGCGCGCCAGCGCGCGCGGCAGATTGAGCGCAAACGGATGTGGCGGCGCGTACTGGCAGGCATAGAAGCAGCTGCGGCAGTGATGGCAAAGATTGGCGAGCTGGTCCAGATCCCCGCCCGCCAGCAGCGGGCGGCGTTTTGCGGCGTCGAACACTGGACAGAGTCCGTTGCAGTAGCCACAGACGTTACAGAGATGCAGCGCGCGTCGCGTCTCGGCCTCGGCGGTTGGTTGCGGCTGCTCTACGGCAGACCGTTGAGCGGCCCAATCCAGCCTCTCCATCGTCATTGCTGAATCGATCCGGCAGTATGCCGCCCATCGATCACCGCCGCAAGGTCAGTCATTTTCCGCACCGCTGTTGCCTTATCTCATCAACCTATAGATCGCAAATAATGCAGATGTACGCAGATTGAAATTATTATAAAACAATTACTTATACTCGACTTTGGCCATTTTTCCAAGCCCTCATGCTGTTTATAATCAAGGGCTTGCGGTTTGGCAAAAAATCAGCGAGGGGTCTACTTTGGAGGATTCAGGCTTACCGACCCCCTCTAAATTTTCGCCCTCACGGTTTTTCAGGCAGTTAGCGCCCTGGCAGGCCGCCAAAATGGCCAAAGTCGAGTTATAGCCATTTTCCCAACTCTCGGACCTGCGGCTCAATGCCCTGCTGTTCGACTATCGTCATTTGGTGAAGGCTTGATCCTATGACTCTCGCCATACGGCTCAACTCTTGACACCCCGCGCAGCGCCCTCCCCAGCCGCGCGCCCAGTCGCCAGCCCGATCATCAGGGCCAGACCGGAGAGATAGCCGCGACTCAGTAGGTTCGGCGACATCAGCATCCCGGCCGCAAACAGAGTGTCGATCGGACCATGCGTTTGATGACAGACGCGCAGCGAGGCATCAACGGCGACGCCGTGATAGGTGAAGGTGATCCCGGGACACATCGGATAGGCGAAAAAGGGTGGCTCGAACGGTCGCACCTCGGCATTGTATCTGTCTAGTGTCTGCTCGAGCGCGGCCGCTGGGATACCGAGCTGTTGAGCGAGACCACCAATGCGAGGGGCGCTGATGGGCGGATAGAATGACGGCGCCTCGACCTGCAACCCCTGCCGGTCGAGAATCAGATAGCCGATCTGCCCTGGGAAGTCAGCAAGCCGTTGGCCCCAGGCAGCGTAGCGCGTGGAGGCGGTATCCGCGCGTTCATCATAGTGCCGCTGGCCATGGCGATCGACAACCATACCGGCATGCATCGAGCGCACCCGGGTCACGATGCCGCCGTCATCGGCCGGCGAGCGAGCGTCGACGGCGACCAGATAGGCGGTTGCCGGGTCGCCTACCGCCGCAACGCCCTGGCTCAGCAGGCTGTTGAGCAGGGTGCCGGTCGCATAGGGGGTACCGCGGTTGATGAAGCCATCGGCGCAAACGCCGCAGTGCGTTCGCAGCCACGCCCGATCCGCTTGCGCACCGCCCGAGCAGAGGATCGTCGCCTTGGGATAGACGAGCCGCCCACCCTGCTCCCCGATGAGGCTCGATTGGTTGAACCGCTGCGCTTGTGCCACCTTAGGTTCACAGGTATTTTTTGGAGACTTTTTTGCTTCTGGCTTTGCTTCTGGCTTTGCTTCCGGTTTTGCATCCTGACTTGGTTCTTGAAGACGATAATGCACCGCTTGCACAGCGCCGTCTTCGAGTAAAAGCGACTCGACGCTGGCGCTGTAGCAGATCTCCACGCCCAACCGGGCAGCGGTTGCATAAAGGGCATTGAGCATGGTCTTGCCGCCGCCGAGCAGGAAAGCGGTCTTGCGCGAGCGCGGCAGCCCACCCCCTGCAACCGGCTGTAACTGCACGCCGGCGCCAAGCAGCCAGTCGGGAAGATCAGTCGAGCGCTCAATCAACAGGCGCAACAGCGCCGGGTCTTGATCGCTGCCGGCAACCCGCGCGAGGTCGCTGCGGAACTCGGCCTCGGGGTAAGGGCCGGCCGAGAACGGTGACGGACCCTCATGCACATAGCGGAAATTGCGTGAATGTCGGCTATTGCCACCGCGCTCACCTGCCGGTGCGCGCTCGAGCAGCAGCACCGAGGCACCCGCGCGACGCGCCGTGATCGCGGCACAGAGCGCCGCGGCACCGCCGCCGACGACGAGCACATCAGGCTGCGGCATTGATGATGGCCTTCAGGATGAGCATCTTTGACAGGCTGATGGGGCACTTAGGCGATTGCCGGAAAATCTCCTACCGAATTGCGTAGGATTTTCGTTTGCCTTCAAGGAGCGTTGTCGGAAGCATTGCCGGGCTATGTGACCGACAACGCGACGAAGAAGGCGAGCGAAAAGACAAGCAAGGCGGTATGAGTTTTGACAGAAATCGCCTTAGGTTGATCCGATCCGACGATCCGCTGAAACTGCCCTGCGAGATACTGAAGTTCTTGTTCAGCCCTCGGTATCGATCGTCTGTTCATCGGTGGCCCAAAGCATCTCTGGTTCAAACTTCTGTTGGTTTCCTTACTTATGACGCCCACTCCTTTGATCACTCTCACCCTTACCCTCACCCGCTCCAAGAAACACTCCACGATGCTCTCCTCGTTGAGCCCACCTGCGCACTTAGGGTTGTGCCCATCCAGGCTATGCCCAGCCCTGTCTCGCGAGGAAACCCCGCATGGGTAAGGTCTGGTTCGTCGGTGCCGGGCCAGGTGCGCCGGATCTGATCACCGTACGCGGCACGCGGCTCTTGGCCGAGGCTGGTGCCATCCTCTATGCCGGCTCGCTGGTCGCTGAGACCGCGTTGCAGTGGGCCTCGGCCGACTGCGAGATCGCCGATTCCAAATCGATGGATCTCGAGCAGGTTACCGACTGGCTGCTTGAGCGCGCAGCTCAGCACCAGACCGTGGTCCGGCTACAAACCGGTGATCCCACCCTCTACGGTGCACTCGCCGAGCTCGCGCGGCCGCTGGATCGCGCCCAGATCCCGATCGGCATCGTCCCCGGCGTCTCCTCAGCCATGGCCTCGGCGGCGGCGGCCGGTGAATGTCTGACGCTACCGGAGGTGACCCAGAGCGTCATCTTCACCCGCCTGGCCGGGCGCACCAAGATGCCGGAGACCGAATCGCTGGCATCGCTGGCCTCACATCGGTGCAGCCTCTGCATCTTCCTGGCCATCGATCGCATCGCGCAGGTCGCTGAAACCCTGATCGGCGCTGGTTGGGCTGAATCGGCCCCGATCGTCGTCGTCTACAAGGCCACCTGGCCGGGCGAAGAACAGGTCTTGCGTGGCACCTTGGCCGATATCGCTACGCGCTGCCAAGCGGCCGGCATCGAGCGTCAGGCGATGATCCTGGCTAGCCCAGCGCTGGGTGCACGCGCGTTGATCGAGGCCAAGACCTCGAAGCTCTATGACGCCAATTTCCCGCGCCGGTTTCGTCCTGCACAGGCCGGTAGCGATTGACAGGAAGGGGTGGTCGGTCAGCTCCGCCTACCGCAACATGTCGCGTCTTTGTCCGACCACGTCAGCCGCACATGAGTAGGCGGTGATGCTCGACAAACAGGTTGCGCGGCTGCCCGGCTGGCTCCGCTTGCAAATGTCGACAGTCCGGCACTGGGCTCATCAGTCGTCAAGAACGCGGCGCCGGAGCAGATAGGTATCCATGATCCAACCCTTGCGCTCACGCGCGCGGCGCCTGGTCTCTAGCAGCTCATCAAGCACCTCATCTAGGTCGCCCGCAATGAGCAGCTCGTCATCGGTGCCAAGATAAGCGCCCCAGTAGATGTCCATGTTCTGACCGCTAAAGCGTCGAAACCTCTCCTCACCATCGAGCATGACGAAGGCATGATCCAGGCTGCTCGGATCGCACTGCGCCATCTGCCGGCCAGTCGTGATCTGGATTGCCTCGCCAACACGATTGAGCGGGATGCGATGCTGGGCGGTCAGCGCCTGTACGGCGGTGATGCCTGGAATCACCTCGAGCGCATAGCGGTCAGGAGCTGCGGCGACGATGGCGCTGATCAGGCTCACCGTCTGATCGTAGAGCGCGGGATCACCCCAGATTAGAAAGGCGCCACACTGGCCATCAAGGAGCTCCCGCTCGAACAGCTCAACGAAGAGCGCGTGCTTGGCTGCATGCCAGTCCGCGACGCCCTGCCGATACCCCTCGGCCGTGCTCCGCAGCGGACTGCTCGCGGTGACAACCCGATAGCGGCCGGGCTCGAGGTAGCGATCCATGATGCGGCGTCGAGCCTCCAGCAGCTCCTCTTTGCCGCGCCCCGCTTTCTCGAGCATGAAAAAGACATCCACGCAGCGCATCGCCTCGATGGCCTGCAGGGTCAGGTATTCAGGTCCGCCAGGTCCAATCCCGATCAACGTCAAGCGCTTCAAGACCGCAACTCCAGCCCAGAAATATCATTAATGCTAGTCAGTCTCATTTGTATTGCAAAACCATCCTAAGCTCGCTAGCATCAAGACTCTAGAGACTGCCAAGCAATGCTCGGCGAGCCCCTTCACTCCCAGCGCATCCACGAGAGGTGATCATGAGTCCACGCATGCATCCTCAATCCCCCGACAAGGTGGCCGCCGGCGCCTCGTCGGCACAAGAACGTCGCCTGCACAGCGAGCAGCTGCTCCAAGGAAGCCGTCGGGTCGTCATCGAGCATGGTGACGCAAGCTACACCTTGCTGTTAACCCGTAATGACAAACTGATTCTGGTCAAGTAGCCGGGCGTTCGGGTCGACGATCAGGCATTGCTGGCCGTCAGCCCGAACGCTCAAGACCGCAACCCCCGCAATGCAACGACCAGCATCGTCTGCGGGCGCATCCATCCTGAGCCGCAAGAACGCGACTCGATTGACCACGAAGCCAAGCAACGGCCTAGGACGTCTTCAAGGCACCCCTCATATTGGCGTGGAAGATCGCTTTATGGACATCCCCCAAACTCAGCATACCGAGGAGCGCCCCATCCTTTTCGGCCACTGGAATCCGCCGAAATTGATGCTTCACCATGACCGTCGCAGCACGAAGCACATGCATGTCGGGATCGACCGAGATCGGGTGCTTGGTCATCAACTCATCGACCCTTTTCTCCAAGATCTCACCGTAGCGGCCCATCTGGCGATCCATGTCCACCGAGTGCATGCCCTCGGTCATCAAGCTTTCAACGGTCGGGAAGAGGCTGTGTAACAGATCTTTTTCAGCGATGATCCCGATCAATCGGTTGTCATCGTCCACCACGGGCACGCCATGGAACCGAAAGAGGCACATCAATGATGCGACCTCGACGATCTTGGTATCGGGCTTGACCGATCGTACCGACCCACTCATCACATCGCGCACTTTCATCGTTCTACTCTCCTCCATTCTTTTTAGGGTGTAACCCGGCCGCGGCCGGATTTGAGGATTATAGCCTTAGTGATCATCTCAGACCCCTAGCAGCCTGAGCCCTTGCGCCGGCGGCGCCCCTCATTCAGGCGCTTCCGACGCTGGATCAGGGTGAGAATCGGCCCGGAGATCGCGTAGATGAACGCCATCAAGAACAGCAGGACTGGCGGATCGAGAACCACCAGCGCAAAGCCAAGCATCAAGAGCACGATGAACATGAAGGGCACACGGCCATGCAGGTCGAGCACCTTGAAGCTGTGATAGCGAAAGTTGCTGACCATCAGCAGCCCGGCGAAAGCCGTGAGCGGCGCCATCAGCAGACTCAGGCTCGCCCCGCTGATCCCGTTGTCGGTGCCGATCCAGATGGCGCCGGCGATCATCGCGGCGGCGGACGGGCTTGGCAGTCCCTGGAACCAGCGCTTATCGGCGATACCAACCTGGGTGTTGAACCGCGCCAGGCGCAATGCCGCTGCGGCGGTATAGATAAAGGCGGCCAGCCAGCCGAGCTTGCCGAGCCCGGACAAGGCCCATTCGTAGGCCACCAACGCCGGGGCCACACCAAAGGCCACCATATCCGAAAGACTGTCGTATTCAGCTCCAAAATCGCTCTGCGTATGGGTCATGCGCGCAATGCGGCCATCGAAGCCATCGAGCACCATGGCCGCGAAGATGCCGAGGGCAGCGGCTTCGAACTGACCCGCGTTCGCCGACAGGACGGCGTAGAATCCGGCAAACAGCGCCGCCGTGGTGAACAGGTTCGGCAGCAGATAAATGCCGCGTCGCCTGTCAGCCGAACGCGATACGCTTGGGCGGTCGTTGGGGTCGAACTCGGAATCAGCCATGAGGGTGGGCTCGCGCAGGGGCCCGACGGTACCATCAGGCTCGCGGCCAGTATAGACGCCAGCGGCGGCACTGTTGAAGAGCATCAGGTGAAGGGCATCAGGAGGGCCGTCATCGATTCTTCGTTTGGAGCTGAGCACCAAGTCGCGATTTAATGGCGCTTGGCGACCGATCCGCACCTGCCGCAACGTACCCGCAACGTACCCTCAAGGCACTCAACGAAGGGGCCCAACCATGCAGAGACAACGACCCGACTTGCCCAGCACGGATAAGCGCTGGAAGCTGGTCAACGCGACGATGCGGCGTAACGGCTACGCCGAGCACGCCTTGATCGAAGCCCTCCACAGTGTCCAAGATGCCTTCGGATTTCTTGACACCGATGCCATGACGTTTGTGGCCGACTCGCTCGATCTGCCGCTGAGCAAGGTCTACGGGGTTGCGACCTTCTACCACCTCTTCATGCTCAAGCCGCAGGGCCGTCATACCTGCGTGGTCTGCACCGGCACCGCCTGCTACATCAAAGGGGCCGGAGCCTTGATCGAAGGTATCGAGCAGCGATTTGGGGTCAACCCTGGTGAGACCACGGGAGATAAATCGCTCTCGGTGATGACCGCACGCTGCGTCGGCGCCTGTGGTCTTGCGCCAGCCGTGGTGCTGGATGGTGACGTCATCGGCAAGCTCGGCACCGATCAATTGGTCGAGCGCATCGAGCAGGAGACACGCGAATGAACCTCGACGAGCTCGACGAACTCGCCCGTACCTACACCGAAGAAGCCGCTGATGTTTCGCACGAGGTGCGTGTGTGCATGGCGGCCAGCTGCCAATCGTCTGGTGCACAGCCGGTACTCGACGCCTTGCACAAGGCGCGCGAAACACACGCCGCCGACCATTGCCGGGTCAAGGGCGTTGGCTGCATGGGCCTCTGCTCGGCCGGTCCCCTGGTTACGCTCAGCGAACGCGATGCCAGCCTCAGCGAGTCCAAGATCTACCGTGACGTCACACCCGACCAGGCCGATGCGCTGATCAGCGCCGCCAGTGCCGACGCCAGCGCCGAAACGGCGCTCGCCGCACATCGCTGCCCAAGTGACCTGCCCTTCTTTAACCGGCAAAGGAAGATCGTGCTTGAACATGCCGGCATCATCGACCCAGATAGCTTTAAGGGCTACGTAGCGGTTGGCGGCTACCGTTCCATGGTACAGGCGCTCACTGAGATGACCCCAGCCGAGGTTGTCACAGAGGTCACCACCAGCGGCCTGCGCGGACGCGGCGGTGGCGGCTACCCAACCGGCCTCAAGTGGTCAACCGTTGCCAAGATGCCGAGCGAGCAGAAATATGTGATCTGCAATGCCGACGAGGGCGATCCTGGCGCCTTCATGGACCGCGCGATCCTCGAATCGGACCCCCACCGTGTACTCGAAGGCATGGCTATCGCGGCCTATGCGATTGGCGCCAACAAAGGCTATATCTATGTGCGCGCCGAGTACCCTCTAGCGGTCGAGCGTTTGAAGACAGCCATCCGCAAGGCCAAGCGGCAGGGTTTCCTCGGGCATCATGTCTGCGAGACGCAGTTCAACTTCGATGTCGAGATCCGGCTCGGCGCCGGCGCCTTCGTCTGCGGCGAAGAGACTGCGCTGATGGCCTCGATCGAAGGCGGACGCGGCCAGCCACGCCCACGTCCGCCCTACCCGGCGGAGTCCGGACTCTTCGGGCGCCCAACGCTGATCAACAATGTTGAGACCTACGCCAACATCGCGCCCATCATCAGCGAGGGGGGTGACTGGTTCGCCAGCATCGGCACCGAACGTTCAAAAGGGACCAAGGTCTTCGCGCTCGCCGGCACCATCGAGAATACCGGACTGATCGAGGTGCCCATGGGCACCAGCCTGCGCGACATCATTGAGGTCATCGGCGGCGGCATTCCGGATGGCAAGGCGTTCAAGGCGGTGCAGACCGGCGGTCCTTCAGGTGGCTGCGTTCCCGCTGCGCATCTCGACATCGCCGTCGATTACGACAGCCTAAAGACGCTTGGCACCATGATGGGCTCCGGCGGCATGATCGTGATGGACGAGACCTCGAGCATGGTCGATGTCGCACGCTTCTTCATGGAGTTCTGCATGGACGAATCCTGCGGCAAGTGCGTGCCCTGCCGCACCGGCACCCAGCAGATGCACGCGCTACTCGATAAGATCGCCAAATCGAACGCGACAGAGGCCGACCTTGCGCTCTTGGAAGAGCTCTGCGAGGTGGTTCAGGCTACCAGCCTCTGCGGACTCGGGCAGACCGCTCCGAACCCGGTCATGAGTACGCTGCGTTATTTCCGCAACGAATATGAGGAGAAGCTCGCCGGTCAGTCGGTCGCAGGTTAATTTCGCGGTTTCAGACTCGGCTTCGGCCGCTGCAGCTCAAACATCGGCTTACTATGAGGCCCGCTACTGTGCAAACCCGGGTCGAGCGCACGCTCGGACAGGGTGGGTCGGATGCGCAGGCGCAGGCGTGAGGGATCGATTTGACGCACAGCGCCCCTTCCTGCGACTGTCGCACTCGCCTTAGCCATGGACGGCGTCAGCCTGATACCAGTCAACTCGCGCGCCTCGAGCGAATAGGGTGCGATCCCCTTCTTGCTGAGATAATGGCTCAGGACGCGATGGGTGTAACGCTGGGTCTCGGGATAGGTCACAAAGCCGTTATGGCGACTCAGGGCGCCCTCACCCGCGTTATAGGCCATCACCGCCTTGCCGATGCCGAACTGCCCGAGTAAGCGCTTGAGATGACGAATCCCGGTACGGACATTGGTCTGTGGATCGAACAGGGCTTCGACCGAGTTGACTCCGTAATCCGCTGCCGTCGCGGGCATCACCTGCATCAGCCCAACAGCACCCACTGGAGACACCGCGCGCGGATCATACCCAGACTCCGCAATCACCAGGGCATCGACCAAGGCCACCTCGACGCCGTAGCGCCTCGCCGTCTGCTCGACTAAGGCCTTGAGCGCCTTTCGGCTCGGAACCGGGCCGCTCGGCGGGATCGGCAGAGAGGTCGACTGCGCTGCTTTGGGCTCAGAGACCATCTTCGCCTGCGCGATATCGGCACAAGCCGGCACCGAAACAAGGCAGATCAAAACGAGTAAGGCTAGGCTAGAGACACAGCATCGCATTCCGATACACCCGATGATCATGAGACATGGCATTGATAACAGGCAGGCCCAGGGCATGAGCACTGGCAGCAAGGGGATCGATACTGCGATACTTCAGGCCCGATGATACAGGCTGGAATCTCGTTCCCCCTAACAGCATCGCTTGACTTTAGCACCGCCGGCGCGCCTGAGCATTCGCCATCGAGACGCATCTCGTCTGCGATCACGGCCGCACCCAGACCTGACACAAAGCGCACAATAAGCCCGATGAGCGAAAAGATCCCA
This sequence comes from Lamprobacter sp., assembly GCF_034860625.1. NCBI lineage: Bacteria > Pseudomonadati > Pseudomonadota > Gammaproteobacteria > Chromatiales > Chromatiaceae > Lamprobacter > Lamprobacter sp. The sequence continues at coordinate 40,632 of NZ_JAYESN010000025.1, read as the reverse complement.
AACGGAACCATCGCCGAGGTGCAGGGACGGCGCTGCATCCATTACGACGGGTACTGGATCAAGTACTACGAGCCTCCGCCAGAGACCCTGTCGGCGAAGAAGGCGCTGATCGAGGCGCTCACCCGCCGCCTGTTCAACCACGTTGAGCACGGCATCAACATCCCCGGCATTCGGCTCGCCGAGGCTCGCGCCGCGTATGAAGCCGAGACCAACCCCGAGCGTAAGCGGGTCAATGGGGCCATGCTCGCCGGCGCGCTGTTCAACCGTGCGGCGACCATCTTCACCAAGCTGGTCGAGCTCCAAGCGGACGGCGTGGAGATCGAGCCCGATGACGCGCTGATGCGCGAATGCGGCGATTACCTGCTCGAAGCCCTCGACCTTGGCCACATGGTGCGCCACCGCGGTGGTGACGAAGGGATCGACGAGCTCTGGGGCGAGCCATTCAAGGCCTTCAGCCAGCCCATCGCCGCCTTCTACGAAAGCCGTTACCTGAAGATGGCGATGACCATGCGCGACATCGACCGCATCACCGCCACCCTGACGACGACCTTTGAGGGCAGTACGCAAGTCACTGGCATTAGCCCCCTGCTGCACGAGCTCGGCGAATGCGCCAAGCGCAAGTGCGAGATCCTGCGCACCGACCCCGCGATCTTCCACGTCTGGCCGGCCTTCGTCGTTGCTGGCGATCGGCTGCGGAATATTCAGCCTCACCTGCCGCCAGCACCATCAATGGAAGAGATCCATGAGGCTCAGGAAGGCAATCGCATCCTAAAATCCAGCACCGCCCTGGTGAGCCACATGGTGCGCGCGCGCGCGCCGATGCCAAAGAGCTGCCGCGAGCTCATCGACACCTGCCATCAGTTCCGGCGTACCTTCATCGAGCCGCGGCTGCGCAAGACGAAGCCGCTCGGCCCGCCGGGCTGAGCGGCTGCCTGGCACCGACCTTCCTGCGTCAAGCCTCGGCAAGCTGGCCTGGGGTTTGCTTACCAGACGGACGTCTCGCAACCGAAACCAAACGCGATGGATGGAAGGACGTCAGCATGGGCCCAACGATCAATGACTCGACTCGATCTCCCACCGCCGGCGCCAAGCTGGCGGGCATGATTCAACCGGCACGCACGCCGAGAATCCTCAACCACGACATCATGGGCTGCACCGCCGAAGGCGTGCTCGGCAACCAGCTCTACTCAGGCCGCGCCCTAGGCGCCAGCGATCCCGATGACCTGATCCAGCTGCATCCCGACCTCAGGCCGCAATGGACGGCCATCTGTAACCATTATGCGCGCATTGGCCTCAGCCATAGCCGAGAGGTGATCTGGGATGTCGATACGGGGCGACTCGCCGCGCATCCTGAACATGAACCCTCGGTGTTCTATTTCGGTGACGCCGAGCAGCGTAAACGCCCCGACGAACGCTGGTATCGCACGGTCGACTACATCAACTCCAAGAATCGCTTCATGGCTCTGGCAAATGATCTTGGCGTGCCGGTTCCCCGAACCCTCTGCTTCGATGAGGTGACGCAGATCAGCGCCGATGACATGGGCGCCGCGCCCTATCCCTGCTATCTCAAAGCCGCGGTCTCGGTCTCGGGGGTTGGCATCTATCGTTGTGATGATCCGCAAGCCCTACAGGCCGCGATCCAGACCTTCGAGCCGAACGTTCCGGTTCAGATCCAAGATGAGGTCCGCACCGACTGCTTCCTCAACCTCCAGTACGAGGCCATCGACGGCCGCGCAGAGCGGCTGGCCGCAACTGAGCAGATCCTCGACGGCTGCGTACATCAAGGCAACCGACATCCGGTGCCAGCGCCACCCTGGGCGGTGGTTGAGCCGATGGCCGACTGGCTTGTCGAACAAGGCATGCGCGGGGTGTTCGCGTTCGACGTCGCCGTCATCGATACCGACGAAGGACGCGAGCATCTCGCGATCGAGTGCAATCCACGCTGGAACGGCGCCTCCTATCCGACCATGATCGCTCGCAAGCTCGGCATCGAGCATTGGCTCGCGCGGACCTTCCCGACCCAGCATCGGATGCTGGCGGATATCGACCTGAGTGGGATCGAATATGACCCGCGCACTGGCGAAGGGGTTATTCTCGTAAACTGGGGCCCGGTGCTGGTGGGCAAGCTGCTGGTGCTGCTCGCTGGTGACCCTGACCGTCAACAGGCGTTAGCGCTCCTCCTCAGCCAGCGGCTCTAAATGGACGGTATGATCGACACCTTCTCCCTAATGATTCATGGTGGCGCCGGCGCGCTCGACAATGTCGCCGACGAACGGATCGCGGTGCGCTATCTGGAAAGCATCCGCGTCATCCTTGAGCACGGCCGCGCCATTCTTGAGCGCGGCGCCAGCGCCGTCGAAGCCGTCGAGAGCTGCGCCTCACAGCTCGAGGACGACCCGCTCTTCAACGCCGGCTGCGGCTCAGTGCTGAATGAGAATGGCAAGGTCGAGATGGATGCGGGGATCATGGACGGACGCGACCTCGCGGCTGGCGCCGTTGCGGGCATCGGCAATATCGCCAACCCGGTACAATTAGCACGGCTGATCATGGACGGCAGCGAGCATGTGATGCTGATCGGCGACGGCGCGCTGGAGTTCGCCAAACATTGCCAGGTCCGCCTAACGCCGGATCACTACTTCTTCACCCCAGATCGCATCCAGCAGTTGGAGCAGGCGCGCCTGCGCGGGCGCATGACACTCGACCATGACGACGAGGGCGAGGACCAGAAATACGGCACCATCGGCGCCGTCGCGCGTGATCGCCACGGCAACCTAGCCGCCGCCACCTCGACCGGTGGCATCGTCAACAAACGCATGGGACGAGTCGGCGACTCGCCGATCATCGGCGCCGGGGTTTACGCCGACAATGCCAGCTGCGCGATCTCTGCAACCGGCTACGGTGAAGACTTCATGCGCACCGTCTTCGCCAAGACCGTGGCCGACCTAATCGAGCTCTGCGGCGGCACGGCGCGCTCCGCGGTCGATGATGGGCTCGCCTACCTCAGCCGCAAGGTCGCGGGACGCGGCGGCCTGATCTGCATTGATCACGAGGGTCGCTGCGCCAGTGGCATGACCACCAAAAAGATGATCCATGGTTGGATCGAGCATGGCGGCGAGACCATCTGCCGTTTCTAGTCAGTCGCCTTCGCGCTGCTGGCAGCCAGGGCGCAGTAGGCAGCGCTCACAGTCCGGTTTACGCGCACGACAGACCTCCTTGGCGTGGCGTACGATCAGCGCGTGATATTCATTGAAGCAGGCCGTATCCGGCCCGAGTGCGGTCTCCACTCGCTGTCGGATCTGTTCATCGTCCTCATCGCCAGCGATCAGCCCGAGGCGGCGAAACAGCCGCCGGGTGTAGGCATCGACGACGAAGACGGGCCGCTCGAAGGCATAGAGCAGGATGTCGTCAGCAGTCTCGGGTCCAATGCCATTGATCGCCAACAGCCAGCGCCGCAGCTCATCGGTTGGCAGCGCCGACAGCGCGGTCTCACCGCCGGCCTCGATCAGCGCTGAGCAGAAGCTCCGCAACCGGCGCGCCTTGACGTTGAAATAACCCGAGGGCCGGATCAGCTCTGCCAACACAGGCTCTTCGAGCGCTAATAGCGCCTCCGGGCTGAGCGGGATCTGCGCCCGCAGCTGATTCAAGGCCCGCTCAACATTGGTCCAGGCCGTATTTTGAGTCAGCACCGCACCCAGCATGACCTCGAAGGGCGTCTCGGCCGGCCACCAGTGCTGCTCGCCATAGGCGGCAAACAGAGACGCAAACAGAGACGCATCGGGGGATGCATGCAGAGATGCATCGAAGGGCGCATCGAGGTGCCCATCGAGAGCAGCCATCGGCGCGGACTTGGCCATCCGCGTTTGGCTCAGATGCCCTGCCCCTTGCGAATCACCACGATACCCTCATCGGACACCTCGAAGCGTTCAGCGTCAGCACGGCGGTCCTCACCGATGCAGGCGTCTGCTGGGATCACCACCTCCTTATCGCAGATACAGCGCCGCACACGCGCATTAGCACCCACCTGCACGCCCTCAAACAGGATGGATTCGTCGACGATAGCGCCATCCTCAACCTGAACGCGCGGATAGAGCACCGAATGACTCACGCCACCACCGCGGATCACGGTACCCGCAGCAAGCATCGAGTTGACGAAGACCCCCTCGTTGCCCGAGGTGGGTCCTGGCACCGTGCGCGCCGGCGGATACTGGCCTTGGTAGGTGAGGATGTTCCAGTCTGCTTGATAGAGATCGAGCGGTGACTCGGCCTTGAGCAGATCCATGTTGGCGCGAAAATAGGCATCGGTCGAGCCAAGATCACTCCAATAACGATCCTGGGACACGCGACCGCGCTTGCCGCCAAAGCGATAGGCCGTTGGCGTGCATGCGGTCGGCGCACGACCATCAATCATCGGCGACACGAGCTGGGTGACGAGATCCACCCCCGAATCCATGCCCGCCTCGGTCACTTCGGCAAGGATCTCGATCTGCTCCAGCAAGAGCGCCTTGTCGATCAGCACCACACCCATGGTCGAGGCATAGGGCTCGCCATCCTCGACAGCTGGCCCGATAGCGGTGATCCGATCTGCCTCATCCACCTCGACCTTAACCCCACCCGCGGCAGCCCCAGGACCAGCCTGACGCAGAGCACAGCTGACCCCACCGCCCTGTTCGCGGTGAAATTCGATCAGCTCGGCATAGTCCATGCGGTAGACCAGCCCGCCGTCGAGCAACAACACGGATTCAGCCGAACTGCGCTCGATCAGGTAGCGGTTTTGACGCAAGGCATCCATGGCATTGCGATACCAACCGCTGTCATAACGCATCTGCGGCGGGACTGCGGTAATGAATTCGCCGAGCTCGGCATTGAACAACGACCAGCCGTCACGCAGATGTTTATGCAGCGAATGCGATTTGTACTGACTCAAGACCAGCACCCGACGCAGCCCAGAGTGCAGGCAGTTCGCCAGCGTGAAATCGATGACACGATATTTGCCGGCCACCGGCACGGCCGCCTTGCAGCGATGCTCCGTCAGGGCGATGGGGGTTCCGCGCTCGGCGGCAAACACAAAGGTCAGGGTCTTTGAAGACATGGGCAGTTCTCAGGGTATCCAGACCAGCGAGGAGGAACAGCCCCCTGCCTGATCACGCCAAGGGTGTTGCGCCTCAACTCTTACCATCGCGAACCGACTGTGGCTCATCTCGGCAACAGGTGATCGGAGGGTCAGGCCAGTCTGGACCAGACTCCCCGTCGATGATTCTGAACGCATTGTAGGCCAAGGCGGCCCCTGCAAGACTGAGCACAGCAAACAAGACCAGGCGATGCGGCGGCATAGGGATAACCCCCGGTGGATCAGGCATGAAGAGACAGGGCGACCGGATAGGCTCGCCGGCGGGGTGCGCCATCCTTGGGCAGGCTTGCTCCCAGACGCCCTGCACTGGTGCAAGCACCTCGTCTGACCAGCGTTGCCGACGGGCTAATCAGCCTGTCCTCGCCAGCCCAAGCCGATCAACCGAGACATTCGGCTGCGGGGCCATCGCCTCGAACAGCAACGACTGACCTGACATCTCGGCCACCGCTGGCAGCCCCATCAGTTCAAGGATCGTTGGGGCCACATCGGCCAGGGTGCCGTTCGGCCGCAGCACCCAGCGTTCCTGATCGACGACCATAAAGGGCACGGGGTTGGTCGTATGCTGAGTGTGCGGCTCGTCCGTCTCCGGATCGACCATCATGTCGCAATTACCATGATCAGCGGTCAGCAGCGCCGAGTAGCCGTTGGCCACCGCCGCATCTAGGACCCGACCGGCCTGCTGATCAAGAACCTCGACCGCATGCACCACGGCGTCCATATAGCCGGTGTGGCCAACCATGTCGCCATTGGCAAAATTGACCACGATGAACCCGTAATCACCGGTCTCGATCGCCTCGACCACCGCATCGGCGACCTGTACCGCACTCATCTCGGGCTTGAGGTCGTAGGTCTTGACCATCGGCGACGGGATCAATCGATGCACCTCGCCTGCTGCTGGCTCCTCGCTGCCACCATTGAAGAAGAAGGTCACATGCGCGTACTTCTCAGTCTCGGCGCAATGGAACTGCGCGATGCCCTGGGCGCTGAGCACTTGATTCAGGGTCGTCCGCGGGATCTCTGGATCGAACGCATGCGGCAGCCCGAAGCGCTTGTCGTAGACCATCATGCAGGTCAGATCAGCGCGCGGTGCCGAGCCGCGATCGAAGCCATCAAAGGCGTCGAGCGCCAGCGCCGACGCCATCTGCCGCGGCCGGTCTTTGCGGAAGTTGAACAACAGCATCGGGTCATCGGGCTCGAGTCCCTTCCAGTCGCCGATCACGCTCGGATGGATGAACTCGTCGCCCTCGCCGGCGGCATAGGCGGCGTCGATCGCCGCCCGCGCAGTCGACGCGCCCCGCCCCTTGCCGAGCACGATCGCCCGCCAGGCACGCTCGGTGCGGTCGAAACGGCGATCACGGTCCATTGCATAATACCGACCGCTAACGGTGACGATGCGCCCATTCGCGCCCTCCAACGCCGCCTCGATCTCGCCGAGGCCGTTGAGCACCGATTTTGGCGCGGTATCTCGGCCATCGGTGATCATATGCACCAGCGGCCTCACCCCCTCGAGCCGGCACAACTCGATCAGCGCCAACAGATGACGCGAGTGACTGTGCACACCGCCCTCGGAGACCAAGCCTAACAGCTGCAGTGGTCGCTGTTTGGCCTTAGCGACCTTGACGGCGTCGAGCAGCGCCGGGTTCTTGAAGAAGCTGCCATCGGCGATCGCATCATCGATCAGCACCAGGTCTTGACGTAACAGACTGCCGCTGCCGAGCGTCATGTGCCCGACCTCGGAGTTGCCCATTTGCCCGGTCGGCAGACCGACACCGGCGCCAGAGGCATTCAGCTGGGTATAGGGATAACGAAAGAAGTACTCGTCGAGCCGCGGTGTCTTCGCCTGTGCGATGGCATTGTGGAGCTTACTCGGATTGATGCCGAAGCCATCGAGAATGACCAAGACGACCGGGCGTCTCGGGGTCGCCGACTCTGCAGTGGTGGTCATGATCGGAAATCCTTAGGTTGTGGGTTGTCTCGGAACAAGATGAAGCAAGAGACGTTCCTTTTCCACCGAGATGTGATGACCGCGAGAAAGGTTCGACTCTGACCTCCAGATCGATGGGGACAGAACCATTGTCCTGCATGCTCACTCAGACCGCAACAGCGCGGCCTGCACCAACAGGCGTTTCATCTCGAAGACCGCAGGCGCCAGGCCCGAGAACAGCGCGCGAGCAACGATGGCATGTCCGATATTGAGTTCGCGCACGCCGGGCAGGGCCGCAATGGCCTCGACATTCGGATAATCCAGACCATGCCCGGCATTCACCTGCAAGCCGAGTGTCCGGCCCTGCGCAACCGCAGTCGCGATGCGCTGCAGCTCCTCGGCTCGCACCTTGGGTGTCGCCGCATCCGCATAGCGACCGGTGTGGATTTCAACCACCGGTGCACCGACTTCAACCGCCGCCTCCAACTGGGCCGGATCAGGATCGATGAACAGCGACACACGCACCCCGGCCTCGGCTAAACGCACGCACTGCTCCGTCAGTTTGCCAATCTGGCCAGCGACATCGAGTCCACCCTCGGTCGTCAGCTCCTCGCGCCGCTCGGGCACCAGGCAGCAATCAGACGGACGCACCTCACAAGCAATCTGCACCATCTCCGGTGTCGCCGCCATCTCAAGGTTCATGCGCGTCTGGAGGATGCCTTTCAATAGGTGCACATCGCGATCCTGGATATGCCGGCGGTCCTCGCGCAGGTGCAGCGTGATCGCGTCAGCGCCGGCCTGCTCGGCGACCAGCGCGGCCTGGATCGGCTCCGGATAGCGGGTGCCGCGCGCGGCACGGATGGTCGCAATATGGTCGATATTGACGCCGAGGAGGATCGGCGCGCCGGTGAGCTCATGCATGATGGTTCCTAAGAATCGGGATTGAATCGAGTGGAGATTGAATCGTGCGAATTGAATCACCTCAATGGGCGGCGAAACAGCTCGCGACTGCGCAGCGGTTTCGGCCCAAGATGAGGCGCCAGCGCCGCCCGCATCAAGGCGCGGGCAGCCAGGGTATCACTGCGCTGTAACGCCGTGCCGGATGCCAGTCGCTCCAGCGTGACGCCGCTGATCAGCACCCCGGGCATCGCGGCCGCCCCTGCCGCCCCTGCCGCGCACAACCTGTTGCGAGTTGGATCGCTAGCTGAGTCGCCAGTGGACATTGCTCGAGTATCGGCCGGCTCGGGGAAAGTCCGCCCTGCGGTCGACAGCGGAGACGGGGAATCTTCAGCAACGGCAGCGCCCGATAAGCTTAGCCGGCTCCCCCCGACATCCGGTACCGGCTGCAGACCCGAGTCTGGTGAGTACCCATAGTATCGAGCCGGATCAATCGGCTCGCCCTGACGGTCGTGCTGAAGATCAAGTGCGTAGCCCAGCTCTTCAAGCAGTCGCAGCTCGAAGCGACGCAAGACGGTATCCAAAGGCTCGGTTACAAGATCGGCCAAGGCCTGCTGATAGAAGACGAATAAGGCTTCGTGAGGGTCCTCGCGATTGAGCAACCGCATCAGGAGTTCATTCAGATAAAAACCGCAGTAGAGTCGCTCGGCAGTGAGCGCGATGCTGGGCGCGGCGGCCTCGGCTCGCGTCAGGGTCTTGACCTCGCCCCGGCCAGCCCAGCCCAGCCAAAGCGGCTGAAAAGGCTGGAGTATCGCGGCCAGCGCGGAGCGTCCTCGTGGGGCTGACTTTGCCCCCTTAGCCACACAGGCCAGCCTACCCTCCTCGGCGACAAAGACCTCGAGCAGCAGACTGGTATTACGATAGTCGCGACGATGCAGCACAAAGCCGCGCTTGAGGGTCTGCAGGCTCATCGAGACGCCTAGGCCAGCCTTGAGTCGTTACGCGAGTTGGTTCAGCCTATAAACCGCAGATGACGCAGATTCTCACAGATTAAAATAATATAAAACAATGGCTTAGAGGTTTTAACAAGACCACCTAACAGGTCAAGCAATGAACAACTGCAATGTATTGAAATCTCCGCGTTAATCTGCGTAATCTGCGGTTGAAATGCTCTTTTTAGGTTCTGCCAAGGACGGCTTAGCATCAAGCCCAGCATCAGCTGATTAGTATTCAGCGTAGCCAAGACTTGCCAGGGCGGCCTCGTCACTGCTCCAGCTGTCCTTGACCTTGACCCAGACCTCGAGATGCACGCGCCGACCAAAGAGTTTCTGCATCTCCAGCCGCGCCTGCGACGCCGCGGCCTTGAGCGCCTCGCCCCGGCGGCCAATGATGATGGCCTTCTGGCTCTCACGCTCGACCCAGATCAGGGCATGAATGCGCGCGCGCGGCTCTTCAGCCTGTTGCTTGCCGCTCGGCTGCTCCAAGGTGAAGGATTCGATCTCGACCGTGGTCCGATAGGGGAGCTCCTGACCGTAGCGCTGCATCAACTGCTCACGTAAAAGCTCGGCGGCCAGGAAGCGCTCGGAGCGATCGGTCAGTTGGTCGTCCGGAAACAGATGCTCACCTTCGGGAAGGGCCACCAAGACCTCGGCCTCAAGGCGCTTGACCTGATCCCCCTTCAGTGCCGAGACCGGCACGATGGAAACGAACGGATGCCGTTCCGACAGCGACTGCAGATAGGGCAACAAGCGCGCCTTGTCGGCGACGCGATCGGTCTTATTGACGGCAACGATGGCGGGCGTGCCTGCTTTAGCAATCTCCGCCAGCGCCGAGGCATCCTCGTCACTGAACTGCAGCGCCTCAACCACCAGTAGCACCAGATCAACGTCAGTCAGGATCGACCGTGCCGCCCGGTTCAGATAGCGATTTAAGGCATTGCCACCACGCTGATGCAGCCCCGGAGTATCGACATAGAGGATTTGACCACCGGCCAGCGTCGAGACGCCGAGGATGTTATGCCTGGTGGTCTGCGGCTTGTGCGAGGTAATCGCGAGCTTCTGCCCGAGCAGGCGATTCAGCAGGGTCGACTTGCCGACGTTCGGTCGCCCAACGATGGCGACATAGCCACAGCGACTTGAAGCCGCGCCCTCCGCCTTCTCTGCGCCGTTACAAGAGGCGCCAGAGCCTACCGGGTGTTTATCGGTGGACTGGCTCATACGCTCAATCCTCATCGCTCAGCTGGGCGAGCATGGTCTCTGCAGACTGTTGCTCGGCACGGCGCCGGCTCGAGCCGTCACCGAGACATTCGCGGCCGTCGTCAGGAAGCCGGCAGCGCACCTGGAAGCGTTGCGCATGCTGCTCACCGGTCACTGCAGTGACCTCGTACTCAGGCAAGCCACGACGGCGCGCCTGAAGCCATTCCTGTAGCCGCGTCTTAGGGTCCTTGCGCGCCTCCTGATTCGCGACATCGGCCAGCGCATCGGCAAAGACCCGCAGGATCATCTGCTTCGCACCTGTGAAGCCTTGATCCAGATAAATGGCGCCGATCAGGGCCTCGAGCGCATCGGAGAGTACCGAGTCGCGCGCATGACCACCGGAGCGCAGAGCGCCCGAATCCAGCCGCAGATAGTCGCCGAGGCTCAACGACCGCGCAATCTTCGCCAAGGCCTCACGATTGACCAGGGTTGCCCGCCGCCGGGTCAGGTCGCCTTCGCTGGCATCCGGGAAGCGCTGCAACAGCACTTCGGCGATGACGAATCCGAGCAGCGCATCGCCCAAGAACTCCAGTCGTTCATTATTGACCGGCCCTGCGCTACGATGGGTCAGCGCTTGCTCAATCAGAGCCACTGACCCGGGCGGATGACCGATCAGCGAGGTCGCCAGACGCAAGGGATCAGTCGTCATGGTCGCGGCTGCCTGACCGCATGTTGAAAGTGCATCAGCACATCAACATTGTAGCCGATGTGCTCCTGCACCTGGTAGTCGACCGACAGCAGGGTTTCTTCACCCTCTCGTGTCACATGGAAATCCTTCGCCTCCACCGAGCGCAGATTGTCGATCCCAAGCTGACGCGTCACGGCGGCCAGTACGGCTCGCGGCCCGGCATTCGCCAGCTCAGGACGCTCGACAACTCGCTCCATCACCTTGCCACCTTGCCGAGCCCAAACCCACGCTGAACGCCCGGCCGCAGGGTCTGAGCACCGATAGGGCGCGGGTTCAGCAACCGCCCTAAGGATTGAAAGGCCCTCGGCTGTTTCTGTAGCTGAGGTGTCACGGCTGCGGTGTCATGGTTGCGACATCATGGTTGCGATGGCCTGCTTAATGGATCAGGTCACCAATGCGACCCAATGCGATCGGGAAGCCATCCCGATGGCTATCCCAGCTCATCCAGATCGCAAACGCCTTGCCGACTAGATTCTGCTCGGGCACAAAGCCCCAGCAGCGCCCGTCGTTACTGTTATCGCGATTATCGCCCATGACAAAAAACTGTCCCTCAGGCACCTCCACTGGACCACGCCCAAGCACCGTGCAGGAATGGGGGAAATCACCCGTGCGGGGGTTGATCAGGATCTGGTGCTCGCGTTTCTCGTCGACCTCCTCAACGGCCTCAAGCAGCCCCGTTGGCTGGCCATTGTCATCGAGGTAATCGCCGAGCGGAATCTGCGCAAGTGGCTCGCCATTGACGTAGATCGTCTTGTCCCGGTAGTAAACCTGATCACCCGGCACCGCAATGACACGCTTGATGTAGTCGACCGACTCATCGCGAGGAAAGCGGAACACGATCACATCACCGCGCTCGGGCTCACCGAGATCGAGAAACTTGCTGTTCAGCACCGGCCAGCGCAGCCCGTAAGAGAACTTGTTCACCAGGATGAAATCGCCCACCAAGAGGGTCGGCATCATGGAGCCTGATGGGATACGAAAGGGCTCGACCACGAACGAACGCAGCAACAGCACAATCAGGATGACAGGAAAGAATGAGCGCGCATATTCGACGAGTACCGGCTCCTTGTAACTGCCGGTTGGCGCTTGAGCAGCCTTATCGCCAGAGCCACTCGCGGCTGCGGCTGCCTGTCGGCGACGCTTGGGCGCCCACAGCAGGGCATCCAGTAGCCAGATACCGCCGGTCAAGAAGGTCGCAGCGACGAGGAAGGTTGGAAAATCAAAGCTCATGGCGCGGGGGCGTCTCCTGATCCTATGACGGTAATCCGAACGCCGCAGACTCGTCGGCGATCAGTAACGAAACGTAAAATCAGTCAATTATCCTTGCTGGACTGAAGCACCGCAAGGAAAGCCTCTTGCGGGATCTCGACGCGCCCAACCTGCTTCATGCGCTTCTTGCCTGCCTTCTGTTTCTCCAGCAGCTTGCGCTTGCGGGTCACATCGCCGCCATAGCACTTAGCGGTCACATTCTTCCGCAGCGCCTTGACCGTGGTGCGGGCGATGATCTTGGTGCCGATCGCGGCCTGGATGGCGACCTCGAACATCTGCCGCGGGATCAACTCCTTCATCCGCTCGGCGAGCTCGCGGCCGCGGTGCAGCGAATTGGAGCGGTGCACGATCAGCGACAGCGCATCGACCCGCTCGCCATTGATCATCAGATCCAGCTTGACCAGATCGGCCGCATCGAAGCGCTTGAGCTCGTACTCGAACGAGGCATAGCCGCGACTCACTGACTTCAGCCGATCGAAGAAATCCAGCACCACCTCGTTCAGCGGCAGCTCATAACTGGCCTGCACCTGGCCGCCGAGGAACTGGATGTTCTTCTGCACCCCGCGCTTCTCGACGCAGAGGTTGATCACGCCGCCGAGCAGATCCTGTGGCACCAGGATATGCGCCTCGATGATCGGCTCACGGATCTCCTGGATCTTATTGGTCTCTGGCAGGTTGGCGGGGTTGTCGACATTGATCACCTCGCCATCGTTCAACACCACCTCGTAGATGACGGTAGGGGCGGTGGTGATCAGCTCCAGATCATATTCGCGCTCGAGCCGCTCCTGGATGATCTCCATGTGCAGCATGCCGAGGAAGCCGCAGCGGAAGCCGAAGCCGAGCGCCTGCGAGGTCTCGGGCTCGTAGAACAGCGCCGACTCATTGAGCCGCAGCTTGGCCAGCGCATCGCGCAGGTCTTCGTAATCATCCGAGGAGATCGGATAGAGCCCGGCAAAAACGCGCGGACGGATCTCGCGGAAGCCGGCGAGCCGCTCTGTCGCTGGCCGGTCAGCGCCGGTGATGGTATCGCCCACCGGAGCGCCATCGACCTCCTTGATCCCAGCGGCGACGAAGCCGACCTCACCCGGGCCAAGCTGCTCGCGCGGGGTCTTCTTGGGCGTGAAGATGCCGACATTATCGGCCTGATGCACGCGCCCGACCGACATCACCTTGATCTTGTCACGCCGCTTGAGCGTACCCTCTTTGACCCGAATCAGCGACACCACGCCGACATAGGGATCGAACCAGGAATCGATGATCAGCGCCCGCAGTGGCGCATCGGCATCACCGACCGGCGGCGGGATCTTCGCCACCAACATCTCCAACAGCTCGGGGATGCCGAGCCCGGTCTTTGCGCTGACCCGCAGCGCGTCTTCGGCATCCAGGCCGATGATCTCCTCGATCTCGTTGATCACCCGCTCCGGCTCGGCCGAAGGCAGGTCGATCTTGTTCAGCACCGGCAGCACCTCGAGGCCGAGGTCGATCGCGGTGTAGCAGTTGGCCACGCTCTGCGCCTCCACGCCCTGCGCGGCATCGACCACCAGCAGTGCGCCCTCGCAAGCCGCCAGCGAGCGCGAGACCTCATAGGAGAAGTCGACATGGCCCGGCGTGTCGATGAAGTTCAGCTCGTAGATCTGCCCATCCTTGGCCGGGTAATCCAAGGTCACGCTCTGCGCCTTGATGGTGATGCCGCGCTCACGCTCCAGGTCCATCGAATCGAGCACCTGGTTGCTCATCTCGCGGTTGGTCAGGCTGCCGCAATGCTGGATGAAGCGATCGGCAATCGTCGACTTGCCATGGTCGATGTGGGCAATGATCGAGAAGTTACGAATGTGACTGAGATCGGCCATCGGGGGCGAAATCCTTGGGGTTATCCGGATGAGACGTTAAAGCGAAAGCGATTCATGCAAGCGATCAGAGAGACGCATCGGGCGCGCACTGCGGCCGCGGACTACTCCGGCGGCAGTCGCAGTGCGTAGAACATGCGCCCATCGCCTCGCTGCACCAGCACCGCGACCGACTCGCCGGCAGGGGCCGCCTCCACGAGCCGATCAAAATGCGCTAGGCCCTGGACTGGCTCGTTGCCAAAGTGCAGGATCACATCACCCGCTCGAAGACCCGCGCGCTCACCAGGCCCGGTCTCGACGCGGTCCACTAACACGCCCAAGCGCTCCAGGCCGAGCAACTCACGCTGGTCCTCTGGCACCTCCCTCATCACAAGTCCGAGGCGGTTTGACGCCGGCTCGACCGAATGGCGGGGATGGCGGGTCGCCATCTCATCCTCTGGCAGTTCAGCCAGGGTCACAGCCAGCTGGCGCCGCTCGCCATTGCGCAAAAGCTCGACTTGCACCGTGACATCAACCTTGGTGACACCCACCAGCGGCGGCAGACTACTTGAGGTGGGCACCTCGAACCCATCGAATGTCAAGATGATGTCGCCGGCGCGCAGCCCCGCCTTCTCCGCCGGGCTCTCCGGCAACACCTGCGAGACCAGCGCCCCAACCGGGTGCTGCAGCCCAAAGGGCTCAGCGAGATCGCGCGTCACATCCTGAATCAAGACACCGAGCCAGCCGCGACTCACCCTGCCCTTCTCCTTGAGCTGTTCAACAACATCGATCGCGACGTCGATCGGGATTGCAAAGGAGAGCCCCATGAAACCGCCGGTGCGGCTGTAGATCTGGGAGTTCACACCAACCACCCGGCCCTCCAGATCGAACAGCGGCCCGCCAGAATTACCTGGGTTGATCGCCACATCGGTCTGGATAAAAGGCACATAGTTCTCCGACGGCAACGAGCGGCCCTTGGCACTGATGATGCCGGCCGTTGCCGAGTGCTCAAAGCCGAACGGTGAGCCGATCGCCAAGACCCATTCGCCCACCTCGACCGTTTCGGAGCGCCCCAGTTCGACCGCTGGCAAGTCACTGGCATCGATCTTCAGCAGCGCGATGTCACTGCGCTCATCAGTGCCGATTGCCTGCGCGACGAACTCACGCCGGTCGCTCATGCGCACGATGATCTCATCGGCGGCTTGAACCACATGGGCGTTGGTCAGGATGTAGCCATCAGGGCTGAGAATGAAGCCCGAGCCCAACGAGCGTCCCTGATCGCCATCGTCTGGCAACGGCCGATCTTCATCTAGAAAGCGGCGAAAGAAGTCGTAGAGCGGGCTATCTTCAGGCAGCCCCCCGTCGGACTCGAACTCCTGCGGCCCCAGTCCATAGCCTTGCTTACTGCTGATATTGACCACCGATGGGCCATAGCGCTTGACCAGCGAAATGAAGTTCGGCAGCGCGGAAGTCTGCACGGAAGGTTCCACAGCACGACTGGGCTCGGGCTCGGGCTCGGGCTCGGCCTGAGCAGATCCGAACAGGCAAACTGCCATGAGAACGAGCAGAAGCAGATACCGATGACGCATGAAGACCCCAGAAGAACGGTGGCAAACGCACCCGAAACCGGCAGAAGCCAGTAGCGACAACCGATAACGATAACAGAAGCGGGCCGCCTCGACTGCAGTCCGATGCGAGAGGTGCGTTTGATCCAGCCGCGGTAGGAGTACGTCAGGGCACGCGAGGGAGGCCGACGGAGAGGCTCTGGGTGACTCGACGCAACAAGACGGCGCGCCAGCGCGGGTCAGTCGCCAGCCGCCGGCTGTAGAGGCGCGTCACCACGAGTCCAGCAACAAATCCAAGGACGCCGGTCAGCAATGGCCACCCCTGGTCCAGAACACCGGCAACGTCGCTCAGCATCAGATCACCCAGGAGGGCGCCGGCCAAGAGGCCGACGAGCGGGACCATGTAGGCCGCGACTGCAGCCTTCAACAAGGCGCCCTCGGGAATGCCGACGATCACCTCATCGCCCGCGCGCACCTTGAGCTTGTCAACCAGCAACAGCCGCTGCGGGCGACGGCCAAGCACCCGATCCAGCAGCGAGACGCCGCAACCGGAGCGTGCACTGCAAGCACCACAAGTGGAACGACGGACGATCTCCACTTCGGCAATGCCGGCCTCGCTGGAGACGACGATGGCTTGTTCTTCGATCATGGCTGTCCCTCAACGGCGGCAGCGATCGCCTTCACCGTCGGCAATGGTGCCTCGCCAACCGCGGTGATCTGAAAGCCGTTGAGCGAGCGCCCGGCCGCATTGATGGCCCCTACTCGCTTGTGGCCGGCAAGTCCATGGCCTTGATCCGGCTCGATGTAGACCGAGACCGTGGAAAGGCCATCACTCACCATGAACCAACGGCGCTGAATCGCGGCACTCGCCGCAGCAGACGCATCGCCGGCAACCACCTCGAAGCCCAAGGGCAGTTCAGAAAACCACCAGGGCGCGGCATCAACCGGAGCCGAGGACAGCGACGAAGCCGGCGGTTTCGAGGCTAGCGTTGGCGTGGTGTCGGCAGCCTCGGTCGAATCGCCATTCAGGAATTCGATCTCGGTGAACATCACCTGTTCGATCGGCGTCGCTGAACTATCCATCAGGTCGGTCTTCAGCGGAAGGCCGGTTTGCTCGTCAACATAGAATCGATAGCCATAGCGCAGATTATCCCGCGGGATGATGCCAATGACATGGGTATCGCGCCCCGCAACCCGCGACCGGCCGAGACCATGGATCAGGTAATACGGACGCAAGCGTTCTGCATCAAGTGAACCGCTGTGCAAGGTTGCCGCACTGCCCAGATGCCGCGGCACCGAAATCGCGCGCGCATCCGGCAGCACGCAGGTCACGGTCTGCCGACTGCGGGCGACGGCCCGCACCGGGCCGCTGAGTGCGAGCAGGCTCTCATGCGCCTGACCACCGCTGATACGGTGCGCGATCCGCAGGGTCGAGAGCTCATGCCCGTTGAGGTAGACCAGCGTACCCTCGTATTCCAGCTCAGAGAGCGCCCTGGACATCTGGCCGAGCAGATCAACCGGAGAACGCTCGCCATCGCTCAAAGCGCTACTCCATGGCAAGAGCAGACCGAGCAGCAGAGGACCGCCAACCAGGCCGGCAGACCTCATGCGACGACGGAGCAAGCGGCGCAGCATCGCGTCAACGAACGCCACTGGGGCCCACCACAGCCGCATAGGGGATGAAACCGGTCAGCCCTGAGGCTGAGGCGCGCTCGCGATGATCGACCAGTAGCTCGTCCAGAGCCGTTGAGCTCGCGGGCTCATCCATGACCGCCCAGCGCTCGACCAGATGTGTGGCCGGCACCAGATGCTCGAGGCCTTCAGCTGGCGCAGACTGGGCCATCGGTGCCCCCGCCTGAGCTGGCCCCCTGTCACGCCCAGTCATCAGCCCAGGGCCCACCAGGATGGCCAGCGCGCCCAGACTCGCCGCAATCGCAATCCCTGCCGCTGAACGGTTGATCGGAGCCCGGCTGATCGACGTCAACTGCTGTGCGGGTCGTCGCCTGGTCGGACGCATCACCACCGGCTCAGTGGCCAGCGCATCCGAGACCCGAGCACTCACTAGGCGCGCCGAGGGCAACGAAGGCTCACCTCGCAACACCTGCCCGATGAGGAGTGCGCGTTCATAACGGGCACGCAGTTCAGCATCTCGCTCGGCAGCATCAATCGCAACCTCGAATCCGCCGGGACCGGGCTCGCCATCGATCAATGCTGCCAGGTGCCCTTGGTCCGCAGTGGGTGTGGTCATGCTGTCGCCTTCGCTCGTCAGTCGTTCATGGGGTGGTTTCGGCCCGCAGGCTAGGATGGCTCAGATCATCCCTCGAGCAGCGGCCGAAGACGTTTATCAATCGCCTCGCGGGCGCGAAAGATCCGTGAGCGTACGGTTCCAATAGGACATTCCATCGTGGTCGCAATCTCCTCATAGCTCATACCATCGATCTCGCGAAACATGATCGCCGCTCGCAGATCGTCTGGCAGTGCATCCAAGGCTTCCTGCACGGTTTGGGCAATCTCATCGGTCAGCGCTTCGCGCTCCGGTGTTGCGCTGTCACGCAATGCCGCGCCCATGTCCATCTGCTCAGCTAGCTCGGCGTCAACGTCATCCCCTGGCGGACGGCGACTCTGAGCGACCATGTAATTCTTCACCGTGTTGATCGCGATACGGTAAATCCAGGTATAGAACGCCGATTCGCCGCGGAACCCCGGCAGCGCTCGATAGGCCTTCAAAAAGGCCTCCTGGGTCACATCCAAGACCTCGGCACTGTCGCGTAAGTAGCGACCAATGAGCGCGGCAATCCGTTGTTGGTACTTGAGCACCAGCAGATCGAAAGCACGCCGATCACCGGCCTGCGCACGCTCGACGAGCGCTTGATCAACCTCACGCTCAGACACGCGGCCACTCCCGCGCCGGCCGATTTCCGCTTACCTGCCGCATTGACACCACCCCTCCAATGAAAGTTCTCTGTCGAGCAGTTGGCGCCTTGATTTGTCGCAATGCCATCCAACAGTTTAACCGCTGCCCGCTTAATATGCTGATCGAACGCACAGCGTCCAATCTTTGTCGACAACAAAGCATAGACAAGATCTGAATCAGAGGCGTCTCCGACTGCACCACCCCGCAGTCGCCAACCCCGTCCCTATGACAGACAGGCGACGCAACTGCCAGCCTGCGGCATACTCTGCTCCGAGGACTGATTGCAACAAAACCGTCATTATCCGTCTCTGCTCGCGCGAGGAATCCTGACATCATGCCCAAGCTCTACCGCCATGACGTGCTCATTATCGGCAGCGGTGCCGCTGGCCTCAGTCTCGCGCTGCGCTTGCCACAGAGACTCTCAGTGGCCGTGGTCTCGAAACGCGAGCTTCAGGAAGGCAATACCCTCTATGCCCAAGGCGGCATCTCGGCAGTCCTCAATGCCACCGACACCATCGATGCCCATGTACAGGATACCCTGAAGGCCGGTGATGGGCTCTGCGATGAGTCGATTGTGCGCCTCGTCGTCGAGCGCGGTCCCGGCAATATCCACTGGCTGCTCGACGCTGGCGTCGAGTTTACTCGCGATGACAGCGGCAGCGGTTCCAGCGGCTACCATCTCACCCGTGAAGGTGGTCATACCCATCGGCGCGTAATCCATGCCGCCGATGCCACCGGCCGCGCGGTCGAGACGACCCTCACGGATAGGGTGCGCCAGCGTAGCAACGTCGAGCTCTTCGAGCATCACGCCGCCGTCGACCTCATCACCAGTCGCAAGATCGGCGGCGCCGACAACCGCTGCCTCGGCGCCTATCTGCTTGATAATAAGACCAACGAGGTCAACACTTTCCTCGCCCGCTTCGTCGTCATTGCCAGTGGCGGCGCCAGCAAGGTCTATCTCTACACCAGCAACCCCGATGTCGCCACTGGCGATGGCATCGCGATGGGCTGGCGCGCCGGCTGTCGGGTTGCGAACATGGAGTTCATGCAATTCCATCCGACTTGCCTCTACCATTCCAAGGCCAAATCCTTCCTGGTCACCGAGGCATTGCGCGGCGAAGGCGCGGAGCTGAAGCTGCCTGACGGCGACCGCTTCATGCCGCGCTTCGATGACCGCGCCGAGCTGGCACCGCGCGATGTGGTGGCGCGCGCCATCGACCACGAAATCAAGCGCACCGGCAGCAAGTTCGTCCATCTCGATATCTCGCACCGCCCGGCCGACTTCATCACCGAGCACTTCCCGACCATTCATGCGCGCTGCCTCGAGCTCGGCATCGACATCACCCGCGAGCCGATCCCGGTGGTCCCCGCTGCCCACTATACCTGCGGCGGGCTGCTGGTCGATGCCCGCGCCCGCAGCGACCTGCCAGGGCTCTATGCGATCGGCGAGACGGCTTATACCGGGCTGCATGGCGCTAACCGGATGGCCAGCAATTCGCTGCTCGAATGCCTCGTCTTCGCCGAGCTCGCCGCCAAAGACATCGCTGAGCTGGAAAGCGACTGGCCCACGCCACCCGAGGTGCCGGCCTGGGATGCGAGCCGCGTCACCCAGGCCGATGAAGAGGTGGTGATCTCGCACAACTGGGAGGAGCTGCGCCGGTTCATGTGGGACTATGTCGGCATCGTCCGCACCAACAAGCGCCTGCTTCGCGCCAAGCGCCGGGTCGACCTGTTGCGCCAGGAGATCATTGAGCACTACAGCCATTTCCGGGTCAAGACCGACCTGCTCGAGCTGCGCAATCTAGTCGACGTCGCTGATCTCATCATCCAATCGGCGCAACGCCGACGCGAAAGTCGTGGTCTGCACTACACTCTCGACTTCCCGCAAAAAGACCCTAGCCAGCTACGCCCGACGGTGCTGATCCCAAACCGCTATCGCCCCCGCAGCGGAGGCTGGGGTGAGCAGCCGCCTACCCATGGCTGTTCCTGATTCTGCATCTTCACTTCTTTAAACCGAAAAAGAGCATTGTTTTATATTATTTTAATCTGTGCACATCTGCGTCATCTGCAGTTTATAGGTGAAACTGTAGAAGCGTCTTGCGCGCGCTGCGCTTATCTGCGTCATCTGCAGTTGCAAGGCTCTTTTTGGGTTGCCCCGATCAAACGCGAAGACTCATCAGGGCACGGTCGCAGCGATCACCGCCTGCCCGAGTGCGAGACCGCCATCGTTGGCTGGAACGCGCGTGTGTGTCAGCACCTGTAGCCCGGAATCGCTCAGGGTTTTCAGTGTCGTCTCGAACAGGGTGCGATTCTGGAACACCCCGCCCGAGAGCGCGACGGTCTCGACACCATAGCGATGCGCTGCTTGGGCAGCTAGCTCGGCAACGGCTGAAGCCAAGCCGCCATGGAAGCGCGCCGCGATCGCCGACTCCGGCACGTCGGCCGCCAGGTCATCGAGCAGTGCCGACCACATCGGCGCCGGATCGAGCTGCCAGGGTTGGGACTCACTGTCGATGGCAAACGGGTAACCGCTCGGGCATGCACTGTCGCCATCCACCCCACCCAGCGCGCCCCGCGCCAGGGTCTCGAGCTCGATCGCCGCCTGCGCCTCGTAGGCGATGCCCTCGGCACAGATCCCAAGCGCCGCCGCAACCGCATCGAACAGGCGTCCAACCGAGGTGGTGCGCGGCGCATTCAGCTGTTTTTTGATCATCTCAGCCAGCATCGCGATCGGTCGCTCTTGAAGCGCTCGCACGGGCTCCACGCCGTTCCAACGCTCTAGGCAGTTCGCCCAGCCCAGGCTGCTCTCAAGCTGCGCATAGAGGCAGCGCCAGGGCTCGCGAATCGCGCGCTCCCCGCCCGGTAGGCTAAAGGGTCGCAGATGGCCAATGCGCTGCCACTGACGATAGTCGCCAAGCAGGAACTCCCCGCCCCACATCGTCTTGTCCGCTCCATAACCCAGGCCATCGAAGAGCACCCCGAGAACTGGACCGGCATCGAGTGGCCAGTCGGCATCCGCGAGCACCGAGCCCAAATGCGCCGCATGATGCTGCACCTCGACCAAGCGGGCGCCAGTTTCGACCGCCAGCCGCCGCCCAAATGCGGACGAGCGGTAGTCCGGATGCGCATCAATGGCGATGATCTCCGGCTGATGCTCGAACAGCGCCTGATACAGGCCGACCGTGCGTTCGAACTCACGCGCGGTGCGCGCCTCTTCGAGATCACCGAGGTGCTGCGATAAGGTCGCCTGCCCGTCGCTCAGCAGGCAGAGGCTATTCTTCAATTCGCCCCCAAGCGCCAGCACCCGAGGCGCGGTCTCGAAACCGGCGGGCAGCTTGAGCGGCGTCGGCGCCGCCCCACGCGCCCGGCGCAGCCAGCACGTGCGGCCCTGAATCAGGCGCGCGACCGAATCATCGACCCGATTGACGATCTCTCGATCGTTGAGCAGCCAGGCATTGGCGATTCCAGCCAGGCGCTCTAGCGCTTCCGCATTCTCGATGCATTGCGGCTCATCGCTCCGGTTGCCGCTGGTCATCACCAAGGGCCGGTCCCAGGCCTGCAGCAGCAGCTGGTGCAAGGGGCTATAGGGCAGCATCAGGCCCAGTGCTGATTGACCAGGGGCTACCTCTGCCGCGATCGGAGTCGTTCCGCGTCCAGCCATATCAGCGCCTGGGAGTTGGCTAGTGAGTTGGCCAGCCCTGGGGCTCTCGCCGACGCCGGGGCCTGAGTCTCGACCTGGGTCAGCCGAGCTGCCAGCGACCGCCGATGAGCCCAAGCGCGCTACCGATGAGGTGCTGGTGCTGGTGCTGGGTGGCGCAACCGCAGCTCCTACCTCAAGCTGATCCAGCAACAGGATTGGCGCCGCTGCCGAGCTCAGCAGCTCTGCCTCAGCCGGGCTGACCGTGCAATAGCGACGGATCACATCCAGATCCCTGGCCATTAGCGCAAAGGGCTTGGCCGCCCGATGCTTGCGTGCTCGCAGCGCGGCAACCGCCGCCGGTTGGGTCGCATCGCAGGCCAGATGAAAGCCGCCAAGGCCCTTGATCGCCAGGATCGCACCCCGCGCCAGCAGGTGGCTGGCGGCATCGATCGCATCCCGCGCCGCGGGATCAACCCATCGGCCTTGCGTTGGCGGAGCCGCTGGCGACGCCTCTACATCCGGCGCCGACTCAAGCGATGAACCAGCCTCCAAATCAGCGCCCAAAGAAGCCCCCTGAGCCGCGCGCTGATCGGCATCATCAGCAGCCAGAGTCAGATCACGCCCTTCTGCATCCGTTAGCCAGACCTTGGGACCACAGACAGGACAAGCATTGGGCTGCGCGTGGAAGCGGCGATCGGCCGGGTCTTGATACTCAGCCGCGCAGACCGGGCACATCTCGAACTCGGCCATGCTGGTGTTGGCACGATCATAAGGGATCGAGCGAATGATGCTCAGTCGCGGTCCACAATGGGTGCAGTTGGTGAAGGGGTAGCGATAGCGACGATCACTTGGATCAGCGATCTCCGTCGCGCAGGCCGGACAGGTTGCAGCATCCGCAACCACGCCAGTGTGCACCCGCCCCGCCCCGCTCTCGAGGATCCTGAAGTCTGCAGGCGCCGGTCCCTCACAGAGCCGCCGCTCGATGCCATCGATACGCCCCAGCGGCGGGCACTCGACCATCAGGCGCCGACAGAAGTCATCGATCTCGGCACTGCTGCCCCAGAGCCGAATCAGCACGCCCTCACCGTCGTTACAGACATCCCCCAGGAGATCAGCATCGCGCGCCAAACGCCAGACCGTTGGCCGAAAGCCAACCCCTTGCACCAGGCCACGGACGCGGATCAATTCACCCTCAGCCGCGGTATGCAGGCGCAGTCGCTGTCTAGAGGATTGGGCATTTGACATCAACTTGTTCCTCTGCGCACCCGCTCGATGCACGCGCGTGGCGCGAAGGAGAATCGCCGCCTTGCGCCCTTGTCAGGACGACATGAGGCAATAGCGCTGGCCACAACAGGAGCGAGCATGGCGGCAACCACAAAAAAACGCGGTAACAGCAAGCGCCATTACCGCGTTCTTAGGAAAGCGTCCATCAACAAGAGCCTGATGTGAGAGCCACTGCCTGACAATCATCGGGAAACAGGTCATGGACAGCGAGTGATGGTCCGGGCGGCAGGATTCGAACCTGCGACCCCCACAACCCCATTGTGGTGCGCTACCAGACTGCGCTACGCCCGGAAAGTCGACCAGCATAACCCCCTGCACGCGAAGGGTCAACGGGTGCGTCGGCGAAGATCTTGCAGGATCTCCTCAAGCTCCAGACGCACCTGCTTGATGATCTGATGGCTCTGGGTGCTATCTTTCTTGGCCGTTTCGCCGCTCAACTGCTGGCGAGCCCCACCGATGGTGAAGCCCTGCTCGTAGAGCAGCCCACGGATGCGGCGCACCATGACGACGTCATGGTGCTGATAGTAACGACGGTTGCCGCGACGTTTCACCGGCTTGAGCTGCGGAAACTCTTGCTCCCAATAACGCAGCACATGCGGCTTCACATCGCAGAGCTCGCTGACCTCACCGATGGTGAAGTAGCGCTTCGACGGGATCGGCGGCAGTTCTTTAAGACTAACGCTCGTTTCCGACATAGGCTTCGACCCGCGATTTCAATTTTTGTCCGGGCCGGAAAGTGACAACACGCCGTGCAGTGATCGGGATCTCTTCGCCTGTCTTCGGATTCCGCCCCGGACGCTGCTTTTTCTCGCGGAGATCAAAATTGCCGAAGCCGGAGAGCTTGACCTGCTCGCCCTTCTCCAACGCCACGCGGATCTCTTCGAAAAACATCTCCACCACGTCCTTGGCCTCGCGCTTATTCAGCCCGAGCACTTCGAACAGATGCTCTGCCATATCCGCCTTGGTGAGTGCCATATACCTACTCTGCTCCTCAAAACCTTCAGGGGGATGCCATAAAAAGGCCTGTGCCGGATGCCAGCAAATAAGGCGCCAAGACGTTGGAACACCTTACCCTGCCGAGCGATCAAGCTCAGGTACGCAGCTTGGCTCCCAGCTCTTGTTCAAGCCGCTCGAGCACGGCCTGCACCACAGCGTCCACCTCAGCGTCCACCAGTGTCTGAGAAGATGCCTGTAAAATCAATCCGAAAGCCAAGCTTTTGTGGTGCGGCTCAATCTTGTCACCTTGGTATTGATCGAACAAGATCAGCTGTTTCAGCAGATCACCAGCGGCAGCCATCACCGTTTGGCGGACCTGCTCGAATCCAAGCTCAACCGGCACCAGGATCGCCAGATCGCGGCGGATCGAGGGAAATCGGGACAAGGGCTCGAATGCCGGCCGCTTGCCAACCCCCAACGCAGCGAGGTCGATCTCGAACAGCTGAACGCTGTTCGGTAGTTCCAGCCGTCGCGCCAACAATGGATGCAGGGTGCCGATCCAGCCAATCGGCTGATCGCCCAGCCAGAAGGCCGCGCTCTGCCCCGGATGCAGCGCCGGATGCGCCTCATGCTCAGAGGCTGGCGGCTGAAGCCGGAGCGCGTCGAGCCGCCCGGTCTGCGTCAGCACGGCCTCAAGATCCGATTTGAGATCAAAGACATCCGCCAGACGTTCAGATGTACCCCATTGTTCTGGCAGCACCGAGCCAACGATGGCAGCGGCTAGACTGGGCGACTGCCGAAGGTCCGCCGAACCGCCAAGAAAGCGCAGTCCGGTCTCGAATAGCCGCACCCGCGCTTGCTGACGCGCCAGGTTTTGCCGCATGACCTGGATCAGGCCTGGCCAGAGGCTTGTTCGCATGACCGAAAGCTCTGCCGAGAGCGGGTTGGCCAGGGCTAAGGGCGCTGAAGCCGGACTCGGATCAAACCAGCGATTCTGCTCCGGGCTGACGAAGCTATAGGTGATCGCCTCGAAGTAGCCGCGGGCAACCAGGGTCCGGCGTGCCTGGTCGATGTCGAAGGCCATCTCCTGTGGCGCACGGGTCAAGGCGGCCGAGCGCGCATGGGTGACCGGGATGGCGTTGTAGCCGTAGATCCGACCGATCTCGGCGATCAGATCAACCTCGCGTTGGATGTCGAAACGCCGCGAGGGCACGCTGACCTGCCAGCCCCGCGCGCCTTCCCTAGCGCTTTCGGCGGTAGGTTCCCCGGCGTTATCACCGGCAGCGCCCACAGGGATCGACTGCAGCGACATCCCAAGCCGCGTCAGGATATCGACCACCTGCGCATCGTCCGGCGAGATGCCGAGCACCTGTTGAATACGTTTGCAGCGCAGCAGCAGCGAGACCGGCTGAGGTCGATCGGCCTCCGACAGCACCTCCACCAGCGGACCTGGCCGACCGCCAGCAATGGCCAACAGCAACGTTGTGGCGCGCTCGATAGCCCGCTGCTGCAGCATCGGATCGACGCCCCGCTCAAAGCGATGCGAGGAGTCGGTGTGCAAACCATAGCGGCGCGCCCGACCGGCGATCGCCTCGGGCGCGAAGAAAGCACTCTCGAGCAGGAGATCGCGGGTCGTCTCAGACACCGCGCTGGCGGCCCCTCCCATGATGCCAGCCATCGCCACCGGCCCATGGTCGTCGGCGATCACGAGGGTGTCATCGTCGAGCTCGACCTCTTCGTCATTGAGCAGCACCAAACGCTCGCCGGCGCAGGACATACGAACCCGGATCGCACCCTCAAGCTTGTCAAGGTCGAACGCATGCAGTGGCTGCCCCAACTCGAGCAGCACATAGTTGGTGACATCAACCATCGGCGAGATCGGCCGCAGCCCACTGCGACGCAGACGCTCCGTCATCCAGAGCGGCGTCTCGGCAGTCGGGTCAAGATCGCGGATGATGCGGCAGACATAGCGCGGACAGGCAGCCGGCGACTCAAGCTGCAGGCTGTAACGGTCATCCAGGAGGGGCGCGACCGGTTTCTCCACCGGCTCAGTCAGGCTCAGGCGGTTCAGCACGCCGACCTCGCGCGCGACGCCGGCAATGCTCAGGCAATCGCTGCGATCGGGCGTCAGATCGAGCTCGATCGCGTGATCATCGAGCGCCAGCCAGTCACGCAGATCCTCAGCCATCGGAGCATCGGCCGGCAGGGTCATGATCCCGTCCGAGCGTTCCGCCAAGCCCAACTCCGAGGCCGAGCAGATCATCCCCTGCGAGGCCACGCCGCGCAGCTTGGCCTTCTTAATCTTGAAGTTTCCAGGGAGGACAGCGCCAATACGCGCTACAGGAACCCGCTGTCCAGCCGCTACGTTGGCCGCACCGCAAACGATCTGCAGCGGCTCCTCATCGCCCACATCAACCCGACACACGCGCAGCTTGGTCGCATCGGGGTGCGGCTCGACGGCTTCGACGGCACCGATGACAACGCCCGAAAAGGCGGGCGCCACCAGCTCGAGTGCATCGACCTCAAGGCCGGCCATGCTGAGCTGATCGCAGAGGGCCTGCGCATCAAGCGGAGGATCGACCCATTCACGCAGCCAGGATTCACTAAAGCGCATAAGGCACTCCGCGTAAACGCGCCGTTCGAGCCATAGTCTTGTTCACGTTGAGGTTAGGATCAAGTCGACTGGGATCAGGCGAACTGCGACAGAAAGCGCAGATCGTTCTCAAAATAGAGTCGCAAGTCATCGACACCGTAGCGCAGCATCGCCAAACGCTCCACGCCCATGCCGAAGGCATAGCCGAGCCAGTGCTCGGAGTCGATGCCGACTTGGCGGAAGACCTCTGGATGGATCATGCCGCAGCCCAGCACCTCCAGCCAGCCACTCTGCTTGCAGACCCGACAGCCCCGACCACCGCACTTCACGCATTGCACATCGACCTCGGCGGAGGGCTCAGTGAACGGAAAGTACGAGGGTCGAAAGCGCAGCTTCAGATCTTCCTGCTCGAAGAAGTGACGTAGGAAATCGTAGAGCACACCCTTAAGATCGGCGAAGGTCGCCTCTCGGTCGACCAGAAAACCCTCGACCTGATGGAACATCGGCGTGTGGGTCAGATCCGAATCGCAACGGTAGACGCGCCCGGGCGCGATGATGCGCAGCGGCGGCTCCTGCATCTCCATCACCCGGATCTGCACTGGCGAGGTATGGGTGCGCAGCAGACGCCCATCCGGGAAATAGAACGTATCGTGCATCGCCCGCGCCGGATGATGCGCCGGGATATTGAGGGCCTCGAAGTTGTGATAGTCATCCTCAACCTCGGGTCCCTCGGCGATACTGAAGCCGGCATTGGCGAACAGACGCTCGATGCGTGTCATGGCGCGCGTGACCGGGTGCAAGGCGCCAGGCGTTTGACCGCGCCCCGGCAAGCTCAGGTCGAGGCGCTCATCCCGCAGTTGGGCCGCCAATCGCTGCTCCTCAAGCTCGGCACGGCGAGCATCCAGCGCCTCTTGCACGACTCGCTTCGACTCATTGATCCGCTGGCCCGCGGCAGGCCGCTCATCCTTTGGCAAGGCACCGAGCGACTTGAGCTGCCGAGTCAGCAGGCCCGTCTTGCCCAGATAGCGCACCCGCACATCGTCGAGGGCAGCCAAGTCTGTGGCCGCATTGACTGACAAGAGTGCGGCCGACTCGAGATCGGCCAGGTCAGCAGCCGAATCGGCATCAGCAGGACGTTGCGTCATGGGTTCCTCTAGAAGATCACAGGCGAAGATGACGCGCCGTCTACGACTCGAGACGGCGCGTTGCGAGTGGCTGCGTCTTAGGAGGCGTCGGCCAAAGCCGCCTTGGCCTGCTCCGCCAGCACACCGAAGGCTGGCTCGTTTTCATAGGCAAGCTCGGCAAGCATCTTACGGTCGATCTCGACACCTGCCTTGTTAAGCCCATCAATCATGCGGCTGTAGGACAACCCATGCAGGCGAGCAGCGGCATTGATGCGGGCGATCCAGAGCGCGCGAAACTGACGCTTACGCTGGCGGCGGTCACGATAAGCATACTGACCGGCTTTGATCACCGCCTGCTTGGCGACCCGATAGACCTTGCTGCGGGCACCATAATAGCCCTTCGCTTGGTCGAGGATCTTTTTGTGGCGAGCGTGCGCGGTCACGCCGCGTTTAACGCGTGGCATAGTCGTTCTCCGAAGTGTTCAAATCGTCATGGCTGAGCAGGCTCGGCCGCGTTGGCCGATGGCGCCATGCTCGGCAAGGGCTGGCGGGACTCAGCAGTAAGGCATCATGCGCCGCGCGGCCCGGTTATCGGACTTATGCAGCAGATGATTCTTGCGCAACTGACGTTTCCGCTTGGTCGCCTTCTTGGTCAGGATATGACGTCGGTGCGAGGCATTACGCTTGAACAGTCCGGACGCCGTGCGCGCGAAGCGCTTTGCGGCACCGCGATTGGTCTTGATCTTGGGCATTTTTCACTCCGTAGTGTGCTTGCCACCGATCCTGTCGGCAGCTTATTGGATGCGGCGCATCGGAAGCCCGGCCCGGGCGCCGCGTATCGGGATACGCGTTATGGCGAATCATCTGTTGGGTTAATGCTTCTTCGGCCCCAGCACCATGATCATCTGCCGCCCTTCCATCTGCGGCTGTTGCTCAACGATGCTGATATCGGAGAGATCCTTCTCGACCCTCCGCAACAGATCAAGGCCAAGCTCTCGGTGCGCATGCTCACGACCACGAAAACGCATCGTGACCTTCGCCTTATCGCCCTCGTTCAGGAACCGAGTCAGATTCTTCAGCTTAACCTGATAATCGCCAATATCGGTGCCAGGCCGGAACTTAACCTCCTTGACCTGAACCTGCTTTTGCTTCTTGCGCGCCTCGTTTTGCTTCTTCTTCTGATCGAACCGGAAGCGTCCATAATCCATCAGCCGACAGACTGGCGGATCGGCATTCGGAACGATCTCAACGAGATCCAGGCTCACCTCTGTGGCCCTTTGCATGGCATCAGCCAGGTCGAGGATACCGACCTGTTCGCCATCCTCGGCGATCAAGCGAACCTGGGGAACCGAGATCTCCTCATTGACGCGGTTACGTTTTGGTGCAGCGATAGCAGACTTCCTCCGAAATACGAAAAGACCGACAGCAGCGTGATGCTGAGCAGCCCAGGAAGCAACCTGGAGGCCAACCCACAGCGCCGCTCGATAACACACCCATTGGGCTAGGCAAGCCCTTGATCATCCAGCAGAACGATCTCGATCAGCGAGCCTCGCCAACACAGAAGCGACCCAAGGCTAGCGACTCTTCAGGACTCGACGACTCCGGTTGCACGCTGGGCAACCTCGTCGCTTAGCTTCCGCACCAAGTCATCGATGCTAACCAGGCCCAAGTCCGCGCCTTGACGATTGCGGAGCGCCAGCGTCTGACTCTCCATCTCGCGATCACCAACCACCAGCAGGTAGGGAACCTTCTGCAGGGTGTGCTCGCGAATCTTAAAGCCGATCTTCTCGTTCCTCAAGTCGGCATCGACACGGAACCCTTTGTCTCGCAAGACCTTAGCCATCTCATCAGCATAGTCACGCTGATGATCGGTGATGGTCAGCACCACTGCCTGTAC
Organism: Lamprobacter sp.; assembly: GCF_034860625.1. Lineage (NCBI taxonomy): Bacteria > Pseudomonadati > Pseudomonadota > Gammaproteobacteria > Chromatiales > Chromatiaceae > Lamprobacter > Lamprobacter sp. The sequence continues at coordinate 10,692 of NZ_JAYESN010000025.1, read as the reverse complement.
CGGAGCCAGCCAGAGCGGCAACGCGCCCGCGTAATGCTCGATCAAGATGCCGATAAACCGCTCCATCGAGCCGAGAATAGCGCGGTGGATCATCACCGGCACCTGCTTAGCATTGTCCTCGCCAATGTAATAGGCGCCGAGCCGGCCCGGCATCGAGAAATCAACCTGGATGGTGCCACATTGCCAGGTACGGCCAATGCTATCGCGCAAGGTGAACTCGATCTTCGGGCCATAGAAGGCGCCTTCGCCGGGCTGCACACGGAAATCCAGCCCCTTGTCGCGCAGGGCCTTGTCGAGGGCCGCCTCGCCTTTGTCCCAAAGATCATCGCTACCGACCCGCTTCTGCGGCCGCAGCGACAGCGCCAGATCGATCTGATCGAAGCCGAAGTCCTGATAGGTCTCAAACACCATCTCGATCAGCGTCGACACCTCTTGCTGCAGCTGATCCTCGGTGCAGAAAACATGCGCATCATCCTGGGTGAAACGCCGTGCGCGCATCAGCCCGTGCAGGGTGCCTGAAGGCTCGCTGCGATGGACGACGCCAAACTCGGCGATCTTCAGCGGCAGCTCGCGATAGCTTTTTAGCCCCTGATTAAAGATCTGGATGTGGCCGGGACAGTTCATCGGCTTGATCGCGTAATCGCGCTCATCGAGCTGCGTCGTGAACATGTCATCGGCGAACTTTTCCCAGTGCCCAGAACGCTCCCAGAGCGAGCGATCCAACACCTGCGGCGTCTCGACCTCCTGATAGCCGTACTCGTCGAGCTTGACGCGCATGTACTCCTCGACCTGCCGATAGATGATCCGGCCCTTTTGGTGCCAGAACGCCATCCCCGGCGCCTCGTCTTGGAAGTGGAACAGGTCGAGCTGCTTGCCGAGCTTGCGATGATCCCGCTTCTCGGCCTCCTCGAGCCGATGCAGATAGGCCTTGAGCTCCTTCTTATCACGCCAGGCGGTGCCATAGATGCGCTGCAACATGACATTACTGGAATCACCGCGCCAATAAGCGCCAGCCAGTTTAGTCAGCTTGAAGCCATTGCCGAGCTTGCCGGTGCTCGGCAGATGCGGGCCGCGGCAGACATCGAACCAGTCGCCCTGGCGATAGACCGAGACCTCCTCGCCCTCCGGGATGAGGTCATCGATGATCTCGACTTTATAGGCCTCACCAAGCTCGCGAAACACCGTCATCGCCTGCTCGCGCTCCCAAACCTCACGCTGGATCGGCAGATCGCGCTTGACGATCTCATGCATGCGCTGCTCGATCGCGGTTAGATCATCGGGGGTAAAGGGCTCGTCGCGCGCAAAGTCGTAATAGAAGCCGTTCTCGATCGCCGGCCCAATGGTCACCTGCGTGCCTGGGTACAGTTCCTGCACCGCCTGCGCCATCACATGCGCGGCATCATGGCGCAGCAGTTCAAGCGACTCTTCATCTCGGCTAGTCACAATCGCGACGATTGCGTCGGCGTCGATAGGAAACGAGGTGTCGACCAACTGGCCATTGACCCGCCCCGCCAACGCTGCCTTCGCCAAACCAGTGCCGATATCGGCTGCAATCGCCTGCACCGTGACGGGCTCGGCGTACTGCCGTTGGGAGCCATCTGGAAGGGTGATCGTTGGCATTCTCGAAACCTCAGGGTGTCAGTGGTGGCCGATACGAGGAGCCACATGAAATGGGGCGACAGCCGCAACGCGCCCGCCAGAAACCAAAAACCGCCAGCCCCAGGCAAACGATGCGCAGCGCGCAACGGCCAAGGCTGACGGCTCCGGTGGCTCGGCACCATCCGTGCTGCCGACAACCGACTAAATTGGTAGGCGCGATTGGACTCGAACCAACGACCCCCACCATGTCAAGGTGGTGCTCTAACCAGCTGAGCTACGCGCCTGTCGAAGCCGCACAGAATATATCGCCTCACGACACTTGGCAAGCAGAAATCGCGACAAAATCGCCAGAGTGCACAAAACCCTTGTGGCCGCAAAACTGATCTCTTACCATGGGCGGCTGGTTGTCCATCCAACCTCCTTCCTCTCGCCGATGTAGCTCAGGTGGTAGAGCAACTGATTCGTAATCAGTAGGTCAGCGGTTCGAATCCGCTCATCGGCTCCAGTTAAAACATAAGGGTTAAGCTCAAATTCAGCTACCCTTTTTATCAATTTAGGACTCCGGGGTAACGCTAGGGGTAACATTTTGCAAACGTTTGAACGGGAGCGTAGAAACGCTGGCGGACCGCATCAACGAGAGCAAGTGGCCGCCGACCTAGAATTTTGATGATGAGCGTTAGCGGTCGGAGATCTTGATTGTCAGCGGCTCCCATCCGGTGAATCTCCTTCCAGGCCTGTTTCCTAAATCCCCTCGGCATCACCCCGACCAGCGCGCGTGAGCGAGGCGACGACCGCCGATCGCCACCAGTAACGACGACGCTCAATCACCAAGGGTGCCGGGGTGATCCCCAGCTTGATCCAGCGCCACAATGTCATATCGCTGATGCCGCCAGCCAGACGCCGAACCTCATCGGCTGTGATCAATCGATCGTTGTCGACCTGGGGCTCGTTGGGGGTTCGGATGCTGTCGTTGTGATGCGTTGCTGTTTGCATGGTTATCCTGCTTGGGTCATGGAGAAAAACGCGATCCTCGGACTTGCGCTCGTTCGCTGGAAAACGATGTGGACCTTCTGGTGTTGAGACGGCGCTCACTCAGGGTGCGCCAATCCGATGGCAGCCCATTCGCGTTGATCGCTTGAAGGGCATTTTTTTGTTGCTCTCTTGCCGAGCACAGCCATAGTCGGCCGGTTGATTGGGTGGGATGCCCTCTGTGGCATCAAGCCTGAGCGACGCCCGCTATCTTCTGGCGTGACGCACTTCAACGGCCTCGTTATCCTTCGCCGACCGCGCACCACCCCGTGGCCGCCAAACACTGCGTTGCTTGAGTTTGCAGATCGGACACTGCAGCGCGGTGCGCGAATAGTCCGCAGCGAGGTAATGGATGTGGCACTGCCGGCAAACGCGCCGCGAAGCCAGTGGTTAGATCCCGGGCCAGTACCCAAGCGGCGTTGATATCGATCGGCGCTCCCAGACGCCCTCCAGCCCCAAGGCGGTCCCACTGCTCCCGGTACAACCGATGGGCCTGCAGCAACGCCTCAAGCTGGATCTGCCGCTCCGTCTCGGGACCGCCAAGCGCGCAATAGAGTGCGATGAACAGTGACGCGCTGGCCTGACTGATCACGGAATCAAGCAGCGTCTGCGTGCTCGGCAACGGACCGGACTTGGGCTTGTCCGCATGAATCTCCCGGTGCAGCTCGCGCACCAACTCAGCGCGCAAGCCCGTGATCCGCTGGACCAACGTCGTGCGCATCCCGCCTCTGATCAGCGCTACGGCCTGCTGTGTGCGGGCCAACTGCTGCAGTCTCATGAGCGCTCCATCTGCTCAGCAGCGAGCAGCACGGCCTGCAGATCGAGCGCCAGGGTTGACGCCGAGGTTGCGACGAAGCGTTCCTCAAGCAGACGCGACTCAAACCGCGGCTGAAAGTGCAACACCCCAGACTCAGCCAGGGCGCGCAACACGGGGAAAGAGGCCTCGCGTAGCAGGCCTATCAACGTCCGATCGAGACCGTAGATCAGGCTGGCCTTCTGCGCATCGGCGCGTGCCAGCGCCTGCGCGCTCAGAAGCCAGTGCAAATTCAAAGCGATCACCTCCCGGTTGAGATCGGTTTCCGGCTGAGTCTCTGGAATCGTCATATCAGGCATACAAGTCGTCCGAGTTCGCGTTATAATACGCACTAAACCGCGAGATCTGCAAATATTACTCGCAATAAAGCGTTACCATCTGTTCATCGAAGACTGCGAGTGACGTCCATCATGTCTGCTGCTGAGACGGTTAAGAGAGACTCAACCCCGCATCAAGCCGGCTACCCCGGTTGGGATAGTGCTGGTTTCCCGCAACGCCTGGCCGAGATCAAGGGCAACATGAGCACCCTGGGATTCGCGCAAAAGTGTGGAATCTCAGAAAGTATCTTCCGCAAATATCTCGCGGGCACGAGCGTCCCCGGCGCCGATAAGCTGGTCGAGATCGCCCAAACGGCCCAGGTCTCGCTCAGTTGGCTGGCCACTGGGGAAGGGCGTCGTGATGGGGTTGAGGACAAGCTCGATCTGGCGACGCTCTGCGCGGTGATCGCCGGCGTCGAAGAGGGCCTCAAGGAGATCGGCGGCAGCATGGCCTCTGATAAGAAAGCCGAACTGATCGCGCTGCTCTACGAGATGCAATGCAACGGCGAGTCGATCTCGGAGAAGCCGATGCTCCGGCTGGTGCGACTCGCGAGCGATTGATGCGGCGCGTCCCGCCATGCGCCCTGATTCCGGCTCCCGGTCAAGGCCGACATCTTGCCGTCAGCCGCGAACACGCGATCCAGCAGGTCGGGTGAGGACGTGCTGCGCTGAGTTCGCGAACGGGCGGCGATCGGGTATTGTTCTGCGGCGCAGGGTCTGCTGATCGGTGCGCGTTTCGATTGATTTGCTCCCCATCGATGTGAGGACCGATGCCATGAGTACCCGTCAAGATGAGATTCGCGACGCCATCCGAGGCTTCGCCGACCAGGTCAAACCCGCTGTCGACCCTGATCAGGCGAATTCAGACCCGCAATCCGTATAAAACGGGCAGCCACCACTTCAGCAGTGGGAAGGCGGCGGATTCCATGTGCATGTGGGCGATGCCCTGTTCGGCAATGGGCCAGTGGACTTCAACCACGGAGCGCATAACCACCTGCTCCCTCGATCAGAACCCACCTGCGTCAACTCTGGGCCAGTGTTCAGTCCAAATCTGTCGCTGCTGGTGATCAGTGCCATTCTCTGGTTTTGTAGCATTGCCACGCTCTACTTCGTCCGCTACCTTCCCACGTTTCAGAGCGACATGCTTGGGCTTTTCGGGTTTCTAGCGCTCGTTGGTGCCTTGACCGCAACGTTGCTCGGCCTGCTTATAGGCAAGCGTGATTAGTGGTTGGCGCCCCAACTGTCAGCAGATGCCTGGACACTAGGCGACCGGGCGCTGCCCGAGTGCGAGACCAGCGGCAGCGGGCATGGGGGCCAGGGTATCCATGGCGTCCTTCGTCACCCCGGTCTATGACCCAGTGATCCCGCGCAGCCTGCCAGCCGGAATCCACCCGCTCGGCAACTCCCCTGAGAGGCCCAAGTAGACCCGCGCATCCGCATCATGTCCGTCGTGCGCCTCCGCGCAAACCCTTGCATCGGCTGTTCGGCGCCCTTTAGGAGCGCCCAAGCCGATCTTCTGCGGCAGCGGCTGATCGCGATCGATGGCCAGGGAACGGCGCCCGCGATCTGGCCTTGTCAATCCCCTTAAACGCCGAAAATCGGCATCTGTCGCCACTGCATCGGCGCCGCGCTTTGCCTAGGCTCTCTCTCTGGCAGCGCGCTTGAGCCCCGACGTCGATCGAGCAGGCCTCTCGCGCGCTGATCGCTCATGTCGTTCGCTTGGGAGGCCCTCAATGCGCAGTTCAGTCGGTGTCACTCTCCGTCAACGTCGTCAGCAGCTCGGCTATTCCCAAACCACATTGGCGCATCGAGCCAAGGTCACGCAGGGCTGGATTTCTCGCCTAGAGAACCGGGTTGAGAATCCCACCCTCAACAGCCTCACCCAAATCGCCAAGGCCTTGGATGTCGAGGTGATCGATCTGCTTAAGCACGCAGGGCCATGACCGCACCCGTGCCCATTGAGGCGGTGCGCGCCTGGGCCTGGCAGTGTCCTGGCGTCACCCCATCGCAGCGGTTGGTCCTGCTGGCGCTCAGTGAGCAACTGCATCGTGGTCATCCCTGCCACTGTTCGTTGAACGCACTGTCCAAGCTGGTTGCACTGACGCCACGCGGTCTCAGTAAGGCCTTAGCCGGGCTCGATGGCCGTTATCTGCAGCGGCACCGCCCTGGACGTGGGTCTCCAACCCAGTACCAGCTGCTCTGTCCGGCGCTGGATACGCCGGCCATTCAGGAGCGGGTGACCCGGGACACTGTCGACGAGGTTGACGCGCTCACGCGAGCACCTCAAGTGTCTCATGCTCAGGGACAGGCTCCTAAGGACAGCGCGCATCAAACTCCGCCGCCTCCTGCCGACAACACGCGAGCGTCAGCCCCACCAACCACCCGTCCGAGCAAAGCTCAGCATTTGACCTTGGTGCGGCAAGGCGACGCTTCGGCTGCCATGCGTGCTCCCGGAGCAGCGACACCAACGCCGGTGACGCCCTCATCCCAGTCACCGGCGCCGAGCCATCCAGACGTCTGCGCATCCCCGACGCCTCAACAATGCACCCGCGCTGCGCCGATCCCACCAACCTGGACACCGAGCGCGTCGGTCTATGCCTGGGCGCACAAGCGCGGTCTCACGCGCGACTGGGTGCAGGCGCAGATCGACGAATTCGTCATCTATTGGCGCGACTGCGGTGAATCACGCAAGAGCTGGGATGCCACCTTCATCAACCGACTGCAGCTGCTGCAGTCCCGCATGACCCAGGGGCCGACCCATGAAACACCTCAGCGACTGGCCGATAAAGACTACGCTGCGGGAGCAACTCCGCTCGATCAAATCGACTGGCTGCGCGCCGGTGATGTCGCTTGAGGAACTGGGCGCACCCGGACGCGAGGAGGTGCGGCGGATTCTCGCCGAACAACGTGCCGCAAAACAATGCACCTCCGAACGCCTGCTTGGACGCAGCGGGATTCCGGCGCGCTATCGCGACAAGACCTTTGCCAACTATCAGGCGGTCACCGCCGAGCAACGACGCGTACTTGGGCTCTGTCGGGCCTACGCTGGACACGTTTAGCGCGCGCCGCAGGGCGACAGTCTTATCCTGGTCGGCACCCCCGGCACCGGCAAGACCCATCTCGCTTGCGCCATCGTCGCCGAGGTGCTGACCGCCGGTCGCAGCGCCTTGTTGCTCTCGATGTCGGAGGCCTTGCGCCTGATGCGCGCGAGTTTTGCGTCCGATGCCGCCTATAGCGAGCGCGAGGCCATTGCCATGCTCACCCGGGTCGACCTGCTGGTCATGGACGAGGTCGGCATGGCGATCGGCAACGAGGACAAACGCCGGGCGATGCTGTTTGATGTGCTCGATGCCCGCTACAGCGATCTGCGCCCGACGGTGCTGGTCAGCAACCTGAGTCGCGATGAGCTGACCGACTCTCTTGGTGAACGGCTGATGGATCGCCTCTGCGAAGGCGGTTCAGTGCTGATCGCCTTGGCTTGGGAGAGTTATCGGCAACGCCCGCGCCGATCGGGCTCGACGATGCTGAAGAGCGTTTGAGGCATCCTGTTGTGTTGCTATAAGGCCCGCCTCGATCGTGATCCCAGGTGGAGACGGCACTGTCTATTGATCCGGACGAGACAACGAACAGTTGCACCTCCAGTGGGGTGGCTGATGATGTCGCTCAATACGCTGCGCGGCCCTCTGTTGGGGCCTTGCCTATCACGTTAGCCGCTGCTCGGGCGATCGCCGTTGAGCACTGTCGAATCGTCCGAAACGCGCTGAGCTTTCGTGGCTGCGGCAATCCCGGACTCGCCCTACCCTCTGGGATTTCCCCTGCCCCGGAGACTGCGCATGGCCACCGCCGCACCCAATCAGAAACGTCGCTTCTCAAAACCGGTTCTCGACCAGACCCTGACCATCCACAGTCAGAATGCCCAGTACGTGCTGCAGCGTGGCCATTCGTTCGTGCTCGTGGTCAGGGCGCTGTATTCGATCTCGGTGGTGCTGCGCATCATCGGTGAGGAGTCCGACATGGATCAGATCGAGGCCCTGGTCTCGGAGCGCATCGAGGCGGTCGCCCAAACGCTGCAGGACGAGCATGCACGGCTCAAAGCGCTGGCCGATGAGGAAGGCGGCGTGCCAGTGCCGCGCTACACGAATCCGCGGGAGGTGACGCTGCAGCTCTCATCGCCGCAGCTGGCCCACTATGTCCGCCTGGTGCTGTTGCTGGACAAGATCCTGATGCTCCTCGATGGGCTCTGGTTCGCCGGTCTGCTCAGTAACAAGCAACGCAAGGATGCCACCCACAGGTTGCGTCGTCTGGTCTACGGGCTTGGGCGCTCCATCATCGATCTGGAGCGCCGCGCGCGCGAATCGGCTCGGCGTGCGGGTAAAGATGCCGAGCTGTTGGCGGCCGATGACGCGGTGAACGCATTGACCCTGGCGACGGGCTCGTTGGTCGATGGCGAGGAAGACGATGATGACGCTGGGCAGCAGGAGGACGCGGATGATGGGAAGGCGGATTCGCAGAGCGCAGGCTCTGAGACAACCGCGTCTGAGACAGCACAATAGGCCAGCTGCCATCGCACATCCTTCCCTAGCGTGTTCGCCAGCCTGTTCCACAACCCTTGTGGATAAGCCTGTGTGCAACGACGGCGCGAACCTTGAAAGCGGCTGCTGAATCAATCACTGCGGCCGGATTGGTCAGAAAAAGCCCAACCCGGCGGCCTGCCCAAAGCCAACTGCGGAGCCTGTGTCGATTTGCTGACGATCAGTTACTGGTTCCGGGCTCGCAGCGCATCCACCTACGCCACAACGCATGGGCAGGATTCACAGTTCCAATCGGCGCCCGACCCCACCGGGCACGCAGCGGTCGCCATAGGCATCCTGAAACGCGGCGATGGCCACATCACCGGTGCAATGGGTCGGCAGGACATCGGTCACCCCGAGCGCCTGCAAGGCCTGCACCGATCGGGTGATCTCGGCATCATCGGCGTACATCAAGTGAAAACCGCCAATCGCCCAGCGGATCGGCTCACCGAGCAGCGCCCGACCCCGCGAGATGATCTGCTCCATACCGGGATGGGCACAGCCACTGATCGCCATGCTGAGGCCGCCCAGGTTGAGGATCAGGCCCTGCTCGGGCGGCTGACTCGCGAGCAGACCGGTGGAGATGATTCCGGGGGCAAGGGTCTGTGGCTCGGCACCGACGACAGTCACCTCACGGCAGAGGCCGTGCAGATCCTGGATCAGGTGCTTGGAGAAGCCCTCGTGCAGGACCACGCTGAGCGCGGGATTGGCCTCGAGCACGGAATCCAGCCCGCCCATGTGGTCCCAGTGGGCATGGGACAGGAACAGCTGATCGACCGAGGCCATCGAGAGGCCAAGCGCGGCCATGTGCTTGAGCAGCACGCGCCCGTTGCTGCCGGTATCGAACAACAGGGTTCGCTCGCCGGTCTCGATCAGCGCGGCGAAGCCCCAGAGTGCGGTCAGCCCGGCGGGGCTCGGCTGGTTGTCGAAGAGGATGGTCAGACGCAGGTTGGCGGTCATCGGGAGGTCCTGTTGCGGGCCGAGCACGGGTCCAGTCTCATCGTTTGCCTCATGCCTCCGACGCACAGGCGCTCAACGCAGGAACTCAGCACTGATCCAGGCTGATTGGTCGGATAGCGATTGATCATGCTCCTGGAGCCTCGGCGCCGACAGCCGCAGACTGTCGGCTTCAGTCTTGAGTCTCGGTGCGTGGCGCCAGCCGCGTGCTAGAGGACTGGATGACTCTACCCGCTCCCAACACCATGAGGCATGAGCATGCAGCCTATGCGAGCAGCCTGGCGCTTGGCATTGATCGTTTTCGGGTCGACGCTCTGCGCCACCTCCTGGGCGCAGGAGCCCTGGACGCTGAGCGACTTCTACGATGCACGCCATGACATCCGCGTGAAGATCGCGGCGGTCAAGAACGCGCAGGGCGATCAGTTGAAGCTCCATGCCGCGAGCAATGAATCGCGGGTCTGGGCAACCTTTCTGCCCTCCAAAACGGCTCCCGCGCTGGACTCGACAGCACGCCTGGCTTGGTGGTGTGGCGATACGGGGCAGCGGCTCACGCGCGATGCGCTGACGCATCAGCTCGCGCAGCGCAGCGGTGAGCCGCCCTCCTCGCTCTATCATGCCGGCGCGCATTACGTCTCCTTCGTGCTCGAGCATGCCGATGGGCTGGACGGGACAACGGGCCAGATCGCTGCGCTGCAAGCCTGCAAGAGCAGGCTCAGTCTGGGGTATCTCGCGGCCGATGGTCGGTTTGCTGAGACAGCGTTCGCGCTCGGGGGCGCAGAGGCCGCGATTGCTGACGTGGCAGACGTCGTTCGTCGTTGAGCGTGAGCCGGGGCGATCCTGACGCGTCTCTGTCATCTGGCGCCCTGCGCTTCGGCCTTCGCTGCACAGACCGGATGCTGAGCGGCGTCTGCGATGCCTACAATGACAGCCGGTGCAGATCGCTACGATGAACACTGCACGCCTGTCTTGGTCGCGCTGCATCCGCCGTTCGGGTGAAGGCCGCGTGTCTGGCGATCCTGCGTCCCCTGGAGGCGCTCCTTGCATCCCCCTACTGCGCCACTGGCGCTTGCTCAGCGTCGGCTTTCTGATGGTCGCCTTCTCTGCCGTCGGCCAAACCTTTGTGCTGTCGCTGTTCGGCGGCGAATGGCGCGCGACCTTTGGGCTCTCGCACGGGGGACTTGGGCTGGTCTATTCGACCGCCACCCTGCTCAGTGCCCTGCTGCTGATCGCGGCCGGACATCTCGTGGACCGGGTCGCACTGCCGTTGATGGTCGCCGGCGTGGTGCTGGGAGCAGCGCTCGGCAGCGTCGCGCTCGCGCTCAGCGTCGGGGTGCCCGGTCTGGTGCTGGGCTTTTTTCTGCTGCGCTTCTTCGGTCAGGGGTTGATGACGCATACGGCGCAGACA
>NZ_JAYESN010000024.1:0-57883 GCF_034860625.1 Lamprobacter sp. | reverse complement strand
CTGCGATCTCCCGGTCGGCGGTGTACTGTGCAAGACCGCGATGGCGCGCGCCAACTGCTCCGTCATCTACCTGGTCCTTGCAAGAAGCTGCGCAAGATCTGGGTCGACGGCGGATACAGCGGACGCTTGGTCGACTGGTTGGCCGAACGCTTTCGCTTCGTTTTGGCGGTGGTCTTGCGCCCCAAGGAAAGCCGCAGGTTCGTCTTGCTGCCAGGGCGCTGGGTGGTCGAGCGGACCTTTGGCTGGCTCAACCTCTCACGCCGCCTTAGCAAGGACGATGAGCGCTTGATGCCGACCAGCAAAACCTGGATTCATCTGGCGATGATCAGACTGATGGCTAACCGCTTGGCATAAGACGGTAGTTTCCAAACAGCTTCTAAGCACAAGGATCAGCGCAACGAAAAAAGGGCCTACATCGAGATGATGTAGGCCCTTTGCGTTGTTTGGTAGCGGGGCAGGAACACTTCGACGGCGATCCTGAAGCCGTCTACCGCAAGCTCAGCACGGGCGAGCTGGTCGTCGATACCGACGGCCAGCCTTGCCTTGGCGTCGAGGCATACATCCACTCGGGCGAGGTCTGGTTCCTGCCAGGCGGCGCCCAGACCGACCGCCAGTGGGATGTCGCGTCGTTGCGCGCCATCTGGACCGCTGACAAGGATGTGCTCGCCAACCTCCTGAACGACAAAGCCAGGAGCAATCTCGCTAAACATGGCGTCTCGTTTGAGGAGGCAACGACCGTTTTCGATGATCCGCTCTATCTCGACTTTTTCGACCCGGATCACTCCGAAGACGAGCACCGCTATCTGCGCATCGGACGCTCTGCTCGCGGGCGTCTCTTGATCGTCGCCTACACCGAACGCGAAGAACAGACCCGGATCATCAGTGCTCGCCAGGCCACCAGCCATGAACGCAAAGCCTATGAAGACGACTGAAGCCGTTGCCGATATCGAGGACGATCTGCGTCCTGAATACGATCTGCAGAGCCTCCGTCTGCGCAAGAGCGGCCCGGGCCGAACGCGCGGCCCGCAGAAGGCTCCAACCAAGATCCCGATCACCATCCGGCTTGACCCGGACGTGCTTGAGGGCCTGCGCGCGACTGGCAAAGGCTGGCAGACCCGCGCCAACGCCGCGCTACGCGACTGGCTGCAACATCATCACCGCGTGCGCTCCTAGGCTTATCGAGATCGACGCGAATGTTTGATTACCCGGTCGTGCTGACCCCTGACGGCGATAGCGTGCTGGTGACTTTTCCCGATATCCCCGAGGCCATCACCTTTGGGGCCGACACAGAGGATGCGCTACAGCAAGCCGTCGATGCGCTGGAGACCGCGCTATCGTTCTACATCGATAACCGCCAGCCGCTGCCAGCGCCTTCGCCTGCAACCGGCCACCCGACGGTTCGCCCCTCCGGCTTGGAGTCGGCCAAGCTGGGGCTGTATCAGGCCATGACCGAGCGCGGTATGCGCAAGGCCGAGCTGGCGCGGCGGCTCGGCTGGGACGTCCCGCAGGTCGATCGATTGTTCGATCTCACTCACACCTCAGGCTTCGATCAGATCGAGGCCGCTGCGCGCGCCTTGGATCTGCGCGTCGAGGTGAATGTCAGCCCGCGCGAGCAGATACAGAACGCTTCCTAGGCGCGTTTGCGATCAACGCCCGGCCTAGGAGTCTGTCGGACTTGTAACCCATTGATATTATTAAATGCCGATTGCTTGAAACGTTGGCTTATGACCATCTACAGGTAAAACAAGCCAAAAGGCGGCGAGTCGAAAATTTAAATGAGGCCAACCACATCCATCAGCTTGGCATAATCCGTGACCACGTCGTACTTCACCCTGTCCTCGCTGATGCGCTGGCCGATCTCGTCAAAGAACTTGCGCGCGCAGGCGATCTTAGTCTGCTCGATCTCGCGCAGCTTCATCGTCGACATGGTGCCCTTGGTCTCGGCGACGAAGTAGATGTGACGGACGCTGCCAGCCTTGAATGAGATCGCCCAGTCTGGGTTGTAATCACCGACGGGTGTCGGGATGAGAAAACCTCGTGGCAGCTTTGCGTACACGACGACCTCCGCACTGGTATCCAGGTCTTTGACAAACTGCTTTTCAACGCCGTAATCGGTGATGGCGTAGTCATAGATATGGTGCTTGAGCTTTTCTGAGGCGCGCGAGAAGTCCTGCCCGGTTTGAGCGGCGGTGAAGATGTCGACGTCATAGCGCTCGTCGATCTCGTCATAGGCCAGGCGCTCGATCACCATGGCGGCCTTCTCCTGCTTGATCAGGCGTGAGGCCTCGGCGATGAAGTGTTCGGGATTCTGGCGGAACTGCTGGAACACAGCGGGTTGGATACCGCAGAGGATGCTCGCGACCGTCTGGCGCATGAGCTGGGTGTTCTCGGCGAGCTTGCCCAAGAGGTCATAGCTCACCCGCGAGTGGATGGAGTCGCCCTGTTCGGTGGCCGTTTCCGAGATCTTGAAGCCATCGCTTTGGCGTAACTGCTCAGCGGTCAGTCCATCCTTCTGCTGACCCTTCTGTACGATGTATTGCAGCGGCGTGACGCGCAGCCGCAGATCCAGTGCGCCGATGCATTTGTCGATCAGTTCAACGGAATCGAAGTCGACGCGATAGACCGCCTTGCGGTTGATGCGCCGCCACAGCTCCTGGAAGGCTTGCTTCTCGAAGTTGGCGTTGAGTGGATTGGTCTTCGGTGTGCGGCCATCCTCGAACCTGGGGAGCTGCTTGTCGCTGAACAGGCTGTCGATCAGCTCGAAGAGCTGGTCAGCATGGGGCTGCAGATCGGCTGGTAGCTCAGCCAAGGTGCCTGTCGCCTTGGCGTCGTGATAGGCGTCGGCGATGTGATTGGAAAAATCGACGTAGCCGCTCTTGACCAGATAGTGATGAAGTTGATTGGCCATCGTCTCCGTTACGCCGACAGTGCCTGACTCGGTCTTCAGCACCTTGCCTGTAAAGTACGCTGGCGTCGCTTGCCGTGGTCGCGAGGACAGGGTCTCGACGATCTCCTGCTGCAATCCAGCGACAAAGTCTTTGTAGCTCTCGCTGGCGACGACGGTTAGCACGTTGATGTCATGCACCAGGTTCGGGTGGTCCATGCGCTCGCCCTGCTGGTCGACACTCAGGCGCAGCCCGCGACCCACCTCTTGGCGGCGCGAGAGGCTGTTGTCGCTGTGCTTGAGCATGCACATGACAAAGACGTTCGGGTTATCCCAGCCTTCGCGCAGGGCGGAGTGCGAGAAGATGAAGCGCACTTGCTTCTTGGCGCGGTCCTCCGGGCTGTCGTGCGGGCTGGGAAACGCCAGCAGGCTCTCCTTGTCCTTGAGGATCAGATCGTAGGCGTCGACATCGTCGGAATCGACGGAGCGGGCACCGACAGCCGGGTCCTTGAGGCGCTTGGTCTTCTTGTCGACCGCGAAGTAGCCCTGATGCGTCTTGGCGGGATCGATCGCGCCGAGGTACTGGCGGTAGGCCTTGTTGTCGATCGCCAGTTCAGAGAGGTATTCGTCTTTGAGTAGCGCGTATTCCTCCTCGAAGACGCGCGCGTATTCGCCCTGCTCGTCGGGCTGGCCATAGTCGCGGTACTTCACCACCTCGTCGATGAAGAACAGCGACAGCACCTTGATGCCCTGGGCAAAGAGCTGCTTCTCCTTGTCCAGATGCGCCTTGATGGTCTCGCGGATCTGGATGCGGCGGATATCGCGCTCGGAGACATCGCCGTTGGCCTCGCCGGCCTTCAGCATCTCGCCGTTGGTGAATTCGACGGTATCGGCGTTGGCGTCGATCTGGCTGATGGTGAAGCCTTGGTACTGGTCCAGCTCATTGGATGCCACGAACAGATCGTCGCGGAAGCGCAGCCGCCGCAGCTGCCGCTTGATCTCACCGGACTTCAGCTTGACCTCCAGCTCGATGCGCGCCACCGGTGCCTGCTTGGAGATGTCGATGCCTTCCAGGTAGAGATAGGCATTGGTCCCGGCCAGCCCGCGGGTCTGGATACCGCGCACGGCGATCTTCTTCACCAGCTTTTGGTTGAAGGCATCCAGCGCGTCGAGCCGATGCACGCGATGATGCTGGGTGCGATGGGTGGCCGAGTAGCGCAGGATGAACAGCGGCCTGAACTGCGGCAGCGCCTCCAGGGTCGCCTTGCCTTCCATCTTCTGCGGCTCGTCGATGATCAGGATCGGCCGATTCGAGGCGATGACATCGATCGGCTTGCGGGATTGGAAATCGTCCAGCTCCAGATAGATGCGGCGGTTGTCGGCCCCGCGCGCGTTGAACGCCTGGATGTTGATGACCATGACGTTGATGCCGGCGTCCGAGGAGAAACTCTCCAGCTCGTGCAGGCGCTTGGAGTGGTAGACGAAGAAGCGCGCCTTCTTGCCGTAGCGCTCGGTGAAGTGCTCGGCGGTAATCTGCAGCGACTTGTAGACGCCCTCGCGGATGGCGATCGAGGGCACCATGATGATGAACTTCGACCAGCCGTAGCGCTGGTTCATCTCGAAGATCGTCTTGAGGTAGCAGTAGGTCTTGCCGGTGCCGGTCTCCATCTCGACATCCAGATGGATCGGCGTGGCGGCGAAGGCTTGCTTGCGATAGGTCGCCGGCGCGGGTACGCGAGCGCCTTTGTTGTTGAAGGTCGTAAAGTCGGACAGCGACGACGACACCGGCAGGTTCTGCCGACGCTGCACCTTCTGGATATTCTCCAGGATCTGTGCCTCGCTCAGCGCGAGATCAGCGTTCTTGAAGCCCTCATCGAAGGCGCTGACCTGCGCCGTGCGGCCGGGATCGATGCGGTAGGTCAGACCGGAGGTCATCGGCTGGCCGGCGAAGCAGTCGACGACCGACTCGACGGCATGGGTCTGGTAGGGCTGGACTTTGAATTTGAGCTTCATGCTGCGGCTGCCTGATCAATGGTAGTCGCTCTCGCGCTGGTGGCGCACGGCCAGTATGGTAACCGTCTCGGCGTCCTCGATCTCAAAGAGTGCCACATAGCCAGAATCGCCAAATGGGATCAATAGTTCACGGAGAAACGGCGAGTCGATCGACGCCTTGCGACAAGTAAACGGAAACTGCTCCAATGTGACCATGGCCGCGCGAATCGCCGCCAGCGCCCGCTCGGCTAGCGCCCAATCCGTGGCATCCCGCTCAAGAATGAACCTGAACAGTCTGAGTAGATCGTCCTCGGCTTCCGGGGTGAAGCGAATCCGATAGGTCATCAAAGCGATGCGCCAGACTTGTGCGCATCAAGCATCGCTTGGAGCTGATCGACCACCGCAGACGCCTCGACATAGCGTCCGGTCTGTCTCGCCTGATCACGAGCCCTCAAGCCGCGTTCGATAAACGCTTGTTCGGCCTGACGATAGGCCACGCTCTGACGAATGGCCTGCTCGACGAAGCCGGATAGAGTTTCGCCTTCCTGCAAGACGCTTTCCGCGGAATGCCGCAGTTCCGGATCAACCCGCAGGGAAGGAATCGTGGCTGTTTTCATTTCAGCACCCCAGTGCGTTGCATTTGCGATGCACTATGCCCGCTCTTTGGCAACAGCGCAAGCGCGATGGCGACACAAGACTGAAGCCGGTCAAGCGGCATGGGATAGCACCTTGTTCAGTTCATGCCAGAAGATCGCAGTCTGCTCAGGCTTTTGATCGAAAAAGTCCTCAAAAAACCCAGGTGCGTTCAAGGCAGGGGGATAGGCATACTGCTCGCCGTCATCACCGATATCGGTCAGCCAGTCGGTTGGCCGCTCGCAGTCGATCACATCGAACAACGCGCCGGGATACAAATAGGGCTTACCCAAATCGTTAAGTATCCGAAAGTCGTCGGCCTCGATCCCAATGACAAAGTAAGGTTGGTTAGCAGACAGATCTGGATACTCGGGGTGTGTTGTTTTCAGACGAACAATCATCGCCATCAGATCCTCTTCATCTTGATTTCAAATCGTCCCAAGCCTTGATGCTCGTACCAGTGATACTCATAGGTATCGCCCTGATACTCGACATGAGGGCTGCTCTTCTTGACCCACTTCGACGCCACCCCGCCGTAGGTCGCAACAAGCCGATCCACGTCGCGGATACGCCGGCCCTTTGCGATGACACGTGATGTGGAGATCAGCTGCTTGGTGAGCGGTTCAGACACGCCGACTCAAAGCGACTTGACCTCGGTAACCGGCGAAAGCTGGCGGAAGATCTGCTCAACATTGATCTTGACCGCATCCGAGACGAAGCCGTTGTCGCGGAAGACCACCCGCAGCGGCTCATGGCCGGCCAACTCTTTGACCAACTCCTCGGTCACGCCACGCTCGAAGCAGGCGACCAAGGCGTTGTCATCGACGAAGAAGACGGTAAAGGATGAAGGCTGAGGGCTGAAGGATGAATCCGCTCTCCCTTCATCCCTCATCCTTCCGCCTTCATCCTTTAACGTGATGGTCTCGCGGCGGATGGGCAGGGTGAGGTCGACGCCCCAGTCGACGAGCACCTGGAACAGCAGATCCTCGTCGGTGCGGTCCTCCTTGACGTTGTCGACCATGTCGAGCAAGTCAGCCTGATTGACTTCGTCGGGGCGGTAGTAGACGTCCTTCATGTTGGAGGTGTCGACCTTGAGGACTCGGAAGCCGACATCGCGGTTCCAGTTGGGGTGGCATTCGCCTTCGAGGATCTTCTTGCCGGCGCGGCGGATGCGCTCCCGAGAGATCTGGGCAATATTCGTGAATGTTGTTCCAGCGAGATCGTTTTGTCTCTTCAGCTTTTCAGGCCACTGAACTTGAATGAATTTAAATCCTAAATTTTTCTCTGCATTGCTCTCCAGTACAGCATGAGCAAAACTTGATGAACCGGCAAAAAAGTCCATCACAAGGCCACCGTTACCGAACGTCTCCAGAAGGCGTCTCATGAGGCGAACGGGTTTAGGTGTATCGAAAGGGGAAGCACCATCGAAGAGTTCCTTCATCTCAAGAGTTGCCTCCTTGTTGTGCCCCGCCTTCTCATAATCCCACCATGTATGCGGTGTTGTCGTTGCCTCTTTTTCCTCCAAATACGATTTAAGCATTGGGCGAGCAGAACCATCGATACCCCACCATATCCGCCCTTCCCTTACCCATGCGTTAAATTGCGCCTCATTGCAGCGCCAGTAACGATTAGGTGGAGGCCTAAACTCCTGCCCATTTCGATAAATCGTAAAAAGACCCGCTTGGTAAGGCTTGCTCGCTGACAAATCTTGTGCTCGCCATCTCCCTCTAGGGTCATTATCCGGATTTTTATACGCTTGGAGTTGTTCTTCCGTCAGTGGCCACTTCTGAACTTTCGCATCTGCAGCACTCTTAGAATACACATGTATAAAGTCGTGCATGTCTGATATGTGTCGCGCTGTAACATTTGCGACGTATCTTTTTTGCCATGCAAGAGTGGCGACGAAATTCTCTTCGCCGAAAATTTCATCCATGACTTTCTTGAGATTTGCTGACTCGCCATCGTCGATTGAAATACAGATGAATCCGGTTTTTGATAGCAAGTTTCTCGCAACCCTGAGGCGCGAATAGATCATCGATAGCCAATCCGAATGAAAACGGCCATTAGACTCTAGATTCGCGACCATGCGGTTGCCGATGTCATCAGCCTGTAGCGACTTGATAAAAAACTCTTCTGCTGATTCCGAAAAATCATCGTCATAGACGAAATCATTACCAGTATTGTAGGGTGGGTCGATAAATATTAACTGCACCTCACCAAGAAATGGCTCCTGCAGTATTTTTAGAGCCTCAAGATTATCGCCTTCGATAAATAGGTTCTCAGTTGAATGAAAACTGACACTTTCTCCCTCATCGAGCCGTAAAGTTTTCGCAATTGGAGCATTGGCTGCAGCCAACGCTTCCCGCTTCCCCGGCCAATCCAACCGATACCGCTCCTGCGGCCCCCCCACGCTATGGTCACTCAACTCCTGCTTGAGCTGGTCGAAATCCACCGCCAAACGCAGTTGCCCCGTCGCCTCGTCGCGCGCCTCAGTCACACAACCGGGGAACAACTCGCGGAGCTTCGCGATGTTGTCTTGGCTTAGGTCGGGGCTGTGCATCTTCAGTTTGTCCATGAGTCTGCTCTCAATCTTTCGTCACAGCGGCAACGGGCTCGCCCGCAGTCAACTGCACTAATGCTTTTTTTTGCTGCGCGCAGCTCGGCATTGATTGCCACGCGCCTGTTGAATTGTTTCTCGCGTGCCAACCGGGCCTTGATCCGCTCGAATTCACGCGCCTTGGTCTCTATGGCCTCGGCTTGCGCGATGCGCGCCTCAAGCGACAACGGCTCAGTCTGCACCTCCGGGCTGGCATAACCCAGCGGAGCCTCAGCCACGCCAGCATCAGCGCCTGGCAACAGCCGCGCCGTCTGTGCCTCCACCAGCGAACTCAGCAGCCGCTCATACAGTACGCCCAGGTTCCTGACCACGGGCAAAGGCGAGCGGTAGGCCTCCTCGGGCAACCACTCCGCTTCAAAGTAGTCGCCCACCACCCAGCGCGTGCGATCAGCCTTGCTGGGCCGCTTCCAGGCGGCGGTCAGCTTGATCCGTCCAGCATAGGCCAGCTCGAAGAGCAGCGGAAAGGGGATGGCCTTATCGATCGCGCGCAGCAGATCCGGGTCCAGCACCGCCGTCTTCTGGGTGACGCGGAAGACCTGGATCTCCGCCACGGCATCCGTCGCGGTGAGATTTCTAGCTCCTGCAGTCCACCTTCAAGCTTGCTAATGAATTCCGCATCAGAACGCGCACGACACGCCTCCCGATAATGCGCACCCACCGACGTACCAGACCGCAAGACCTGCTTGCCAATCACCTGCGCCTCAATCTTGTTCGGCAAAGCACCAAACACGCGAATAATCCGCAAAGCAAACGCCTTAGTCCGAACCTTCAAATTCAAAGGACCAGCCACATCCCTCATCCTTCCACCCTCATCCTTCATCCTTCATAATTACCAAGAAGGCGATCAACTCAAAGTCATCCAGCCCCTGAATCGTCGTGGTCAGCGCCGTAGTGCGGCCACCGGCAAAGGGGCCGATGTCGCGGGTGTCGTAGAAGGTCTCGATGTGTCGGCGCGAGCGGGCGATGGTGACCGCGTCGAGCAGCTCGAAGAAGTCGAAATCCAGGGTCTTGAGGATGCCGGCGGCGGTGCGTTGCTCCGGTGGGAGTTGCGACCAGCTGTTGAAGGCCTTCTGTGCTTGGCGAAAGATCTCTTCAACGCTGTTTTTGCTGCGCAGCTTGTCAGACAAGGCCTCGGATTGGCCTTCGTAGGCGAGCGCGAGCTGATTGCGCAGGTCGGTGAAGCGGTTGTTGACCGGGGTGGCAGAGAGCATCAGCACCTTGGTCTTGACGCCTTCGCGAATGACCTTGTTCATCAACTTCTGGTAGCGGGTCTCGCGATCCTTGTAGACCTCGTTGTTGCGGAAGTTGTGGGATTCGTCGATGACGACGAGATCGTAGTTGCCCCAGTTGACCCGGTTCAGCGGGATGCCGAAGGACTCACCGCGGGTGCGCGAGAGATCGGTATGGCAGAGAACGTCGTAGTTGAGGCGATCCTGGGCGAAGAGATTGGTCTTGAGGTTGGCGTTGAAGTTGCGCCAGTTGTCGGCGAGCTTCTTCGGGCAGAGGACCAAGACGGATTTGTTGCGCAGCTCGTAGTATTTGATGACGGCGAGTGCGGTGAAGGTCTTACCCAGGCCAACACTGTCAGCGAGAATGCAGCCGTTGTAGGTCTCGAGCTTGTTGATGATGCCGGTGGCGGCATCGCGCTGGAAGTTGAACAGCTTCTGCCAGACTAGGCTGTCTTGATAGCCGGTGCGATCGTTCGGCAGCACGTCCTCGTCGATGTCGTCGAGGAACTCGCGGAAGATGTTGTAGAGCATCAGGAGGTAGATGCGCTCGGGCGCATTCTCCTGATAGACCGATTCGATGTGGCTGCAGATCGCCTCGGTGACGTCGGCGAGTTGCTCGGGGTCGCGCCAGATCTGATCGAACAGCTGCAGGTAGCTGTTGGTGTGGGCGGCTTCGTCGAAGCGGTTGACGAAGTTGGAGATGGCATCGCCTTTCTGATAACCCAGATCGGTCAGGGTGAAGCCGGTCAGTGGCATGTAGGCGGCATTGCCGGCGTCCGTGCTGACATGGGCAAACGCCTGCATCGGCGCTTGCGTGCGGTTGGACTTGAAGCGGGCCTTGCGGCGAATCCACTCCGCACACTCGCGGGCGATGGCGCGCTGGGTGAGCTGGTTGCGCAGCTGGATCTCGAACGCGGTGCCGTAAAGGCTGGTTTCGCGGCTCAGCTTGGGGATGAAGAACTCGCGGCGTTCTTTGCGCAGGCGGTCGTCGGTGACCTCAGCGGCGACGAAGGTGGGCGCAGTGAAGATGAACTGCAGGCTGTCGATCTTGGACAGCTCGGTCTTCAGGGCCTCGAAGGCGTAGAGCGAGAAGCAGGAGGCGGCGATCTTCAACCGTGCGCCGGGCTGGAGGGTGTCTTGGAGATCGTCACCGAGCAGGGCGTTGGTGTTGTCGAGGAGCTTCATGCTGGGCGCTTTAAGAGAACAGCAAGAGACTCAAATACATAACGATTTAAGACTGGCCTGCATATCGGCTAGTAACCATGCACTGCATAGCCATTCTGGCTGCGCGGCTATGCCTTGAAGACGGACCGGGACAGATTGGACTTCGATGGTGTCGCCATCGCGAACGTGCGTGGCTCGGCCTAGGAGGGTCTCGGCTTTAGGAGCCTTCGCCCCGAAAGGATCGAGGCGTGTATTTAGTAGAGGTGGAGCCTAGAGGCTGCGGGGCGGGAGGTCGGATGCCAACGTCAGCAGGCGCGCCATCCTGAGCAAAGCAGCGCTGCTCGAATTGCGCGCACTTAAAGTGCCACGAAGTGACGCCAACCACTTTCACCATCCCCAGCCTCCATACGTTGACGCGACTACACCCTAGCCTTGCGCGTCCTGAATCGTCAGTGCGGCCGATGCTACGCCTGAGGGGGAACTGGAAGACTTGATCTGAGGCAACTGGTAAGCGGTTTTTGGGGGTGCCATCAGAACGTCGCTGCAGGGTCTCGACCCGTCATCTGCAAGGGCAAGACTGAGGTGCGACACGAAGGCGAGCCAACGATCTTCGTGGATCATCAGCGATGCTGCTTAGCGCAGGATAGGATAAGTTGAGGGGTAGCCATCCCAGGCAAGGGATCGGGTCAATAGTCAGTTTGACCACGAACGGCCTTGTGGGGATTTTTGGGGTCAAAACACCAAATCTGAGGAAAGATAAAACCCTTAATGGTTTGTTTTTAATGGTTTTATCGAAAATTGATTGGCGGAGAGGGTGGGATTCGAACCCACGGACGGGATTAACCGTCGCCGGTTTTCAAGACCGGTGCATTCAACCGCTCTGCCACCTCTCCAGTAGGAAATCGCCGATACTCTCATAGCGTCGCCGGCTGGCTAGCATAACCTAAACCCGTCCCGCTTGCGAGGGGCATATCAGCGCCGTCTGGCCTCAATCGTCTTCTCGATCGCCCCATCCGCTGCTTCGATGCGGAGCCAAGAGACCTTTTGGCCTGACGGAACTCGGGTCGGAAGCGCTGGCATTCAGTCCAATCGACTCGATGGCCGTCTTGTTTCCGCCGGAAAAGACCGCATTAGGCGTTGGATATCCATGCGCCACAGGGTGCAACAGGAAGCCAGTTCTGGGTATCCTTGTGCGTTAAGGCAACGCGGTTGAAACCTTCGACCCAGCTGACAGGTCGAAACCCCGCGACCGGATACCTGAATGTTAGACCGATAACCTGTTCGTTCCAGACGGAGAGAGTGCTGCTATGGCCAATCACAACCCCTTCCCATCGAATCAGTACGCGACGACGGCGCGTGCCGGCGCGGTGCTTGAGACCAACAAGGTCCTCAAGAACACCTACTTGCTGCTCGCCGCAACCCTCGGTTTCAGCGCCTTTACCGCCATGCTCTCGATGGCACTCGCGATGCCATCCTGGGTCTATATGGTCTCGGTGATCGGCGCCATGCTGCTCGGCGTGTTCGTGCTGCCCCGCACCGCGCAGTCGGCAAAAGGCGTCGGCGTCATCTTCGTGATCACTGGCATGCTGGGCTTCGGTCTCGGCTCGATTCTGAGCATGTACCTGGCCCTACCCAATGGCCCGAGCATCGTCGCCACGGCCTTCGGCGGCACGGCGGTGATCTTCCTTGGGCTGTCCGGCTACGCGCTCACCAGCAAGCGTGACTTCAGCTTCCTCGGCGGCTTCCTGTTCGCCGGCATGATGGTTGCCGTGGTCGCAATGATCGCCAACATCTTCCTCAATATGCCGGCCCTCGCGCTGGCCGTGTCTGCAGCAATCATCCTGTTGATGAGTGGCTTCATCCTCTTCGATACCAGCCGGATCAAGAGCGGCGCCGAAACCAACTACATCATGGCGACCTACGGGATCTACCTCTCGATCTTTAACATCTTCATCAGCCTGCTCCAGATCCTGGGTATCATGGGCGATGATTAAAGGCTAGCTCGCACAGTCGAATCGAGGATTTGATCACTCATCGACGATGTGGCTGACAAAACCCCGGCTTTGGCCGGGGTTTTTGTGAGTAACCCTCGCAAACGGGAGGCCCCATGGACCTGTTTCTCAAGATCGCCGTCGCCGGCGTCCTGGTCATGATGCTGTTCTTCCTCTGGCCGGCCTACAAGGCCTGGCAGGAGAACGGCCCTAAGGCAGAGAAAGGCGACTGGCAAGCCGTCATCTTGCCACTCGCCGGCGTTGTTGGTCTCGTCATCCTACTGATCATGTTGGTGCGCTAATTAGTGCGCCAATCACCAGGTAGGACGACGATACAGCTGCATCGCTCAATCAGCGACGACGCGCTTTGGCAAAGGCATCTGCCATCGTGCCAGCAACTGCCGTCGATTCCTCGCGCTCGGACTTCGACTTTGCGCGAGAGCGGCCACGCCCGGTCCCGGTCGCATCAAGGCTCTCAGCCACCGCACCCGCAGACGACCCCCGGCCACTAGCACCAGCACCTGGGGCGCCAGTCGCCTGCCGACCGCCAGCACTCGCTCCACCCTCCGCTTCCGGCGCATCACCCAAGCGCATGCTCAGCGACACCCGTTTGCGCGTCAGATCGACCTCCAGCACCTTCACTTTGACCAGCTGCCCGGTGCTCACGACCTCATAGGGGTCCTTGACGAATCGATCTGCCAGCCGCGAGATATGCACCAGACCATCCTGATGCACGCCCACATCGACAAAGGCGCCGAAGTTGGTGACATTAGTCACCGTGCCCTCCAGGACCATCCCCGGCCGCAGGTCAGATAGCGTCTCGACCCCCTCCATAAAACTCGCCGCCTTGAACTCCGGACGTGGATCACGCCCCGGCTTCTCCAGCTCCGCGAGGATGTCGCGCACCGTCGGCTCACCAAAACGCTCATCGGCAAACTGCGCCGGCTGCAAACGCCGCAATGCTGTGCGATCGCCGATCAACGCCCGAATGTCCCGCCCCAACTGCCCAAGGATGCGCCTGACAACCGGATAGGCCTCTGGATGCACCGCCGAGCCATCCAGCGGCTCATCGCCATCGTTGATGCGCAAAAAGCCCGCGCACTGCTGAAAGGTCTTTTCGCCCAAACGCGGCACCTTCTTCAACTGCGCACGGCTTCGGAAGGCGCCCTGCTCCTCACGGAATCGCACAACATTCTCAGCCAGCGTCTGTGTCAAGCCAGAGACCTGCGCCAGCAAAGGCACCGAAGCCGTGTTGAGATCGACTCCAACCGCATTGACACAATCCTCAACCACTGCATCTAGCGTCCGCGCGAGTCCAGACTGATTCACATCGTGCTGATACTGGCCAACCCCGATCGCCTTCGGCTCGATCTTCACTAACTCGGCCAGCGGGTCCTGCAGCCGGCGAGCGATCGACACCGCCCCCCGCAGCGAGACATCCAGCTCCGGCAGTTCACGCGACGCATACTCAGACGCCGAATACACAGAGGCCCCAGCCTCACTGACCACCAGCGATTGCAGACCCAGCTGCGGATGGCGACGGATCAGCTCGCGCGCCAACTTATCGGTCTCGCGCGAGGCGGTCCCATTCCCGATGCTGATCAGCTTGGCGCCATGGGTGGACGCCAGCTTGGCCAGCGCCGCAATCGAGGCATCCCACTGGTTCTTAGGTACATGCGGATACAGCGTGTCGGTGTCGACAACCCGACCAGTCGCATCCACCACCGCCACCTTGACACCCGTGCGCAGCCCTGGATCAAGCCCAATGGTGGGCAGCCGACCGGCCGGGGCCGCCAACAGCAGCGCTTTGAGGTTCTTCGCAAAGACCCGAATCGCCTCGATCTCGGCAGCCTCCAGCAGCCGATGCTTGAGGTCCAGATCCAGGCGTGTCATCAGCTTGATGCGCCACGTCTTGCGCACCGTCTCGATCAGCCAGGCATCGGCCGGCAGGCCCTCATCCCGGATACCGAAGCGCTGCGCGATGCGACCACGGAAGACAGCGTCCGGATTCTCGCCCTCGCCGGCCAGTAGCTCCAACGCCAGGATGCCCTGGTTGCGACCACGAAACAACGCTAGCGCACGATGTGATGGCACCTTCGCGATGGGCTCGCGATAGTCGAAATAATCAGCGAACTTGGCGCCCTCGGCCTCCTTGCCCTCGATCACTCGCGAAACCAAAATGCCAGCCTCCCATAACTGCTCGCGCAGCCGGCCAGCCAGTTCAGCATCCTCAGCGAAGCGCTCCATCAGGATCTGCCGCGCGCCCTCGAGCGCCGCCCCGACATCAACAACTCCTTTAACTACGTCGACATAGGCTGCAGCCTGCTGCTCCGGCGCCTGCGAGCGATCGACAAGCAAGGCATCCGCCAGCGGCTCAAGCCCAGCCTCACGCGCAATCTGCGCCTTCGTTCGCCGCTTCGGCTTGAATGGCAGATAGAGATCCTCGAGCCGCTGCTTGGTCTCGGCAGC
Source organism: Lamprobacter sp. (assembly GCF_034860625.1). Lineage (NCBI taxonomy): Bacteria > Pseudomonadati > Pseudomonadota > Gammaproteobacteria > Chromatiales > Chromatiaceae > Lamprobacter > Lamprobacter sp. The sequence goes on along the minus strand of NZ_JAYESN010000024.1, from coordinate 42,904 downwards.
CTCGATCTCGAGGCGCAGTGCCTCGCTCAGCTTGCCCTGCTCATCGATGCTGGCCAATACCGCGGCGCGGCGCTCCTCCAGCTCACGCAGATACACTAAGCGCTGCGCCAGATGGCGCAACTGAACATCGTCGAGTCCGCCGGTCGCCTCCTTTCGATAACGCGCGATGAATGGCACTGTGGCGCCATCGTCAAGCAGGTCGACAGCGGCCTGCACCTGCCGTGGATGACAACCAAGCTCTTGCGAGATAAGGGTAATAATCGCGCCCATGAATCTGTGTCACTGCTCCATTGATACCAACAAGGCCGAGTATTGTAGACAAAAGCCAGCTCCGATCTCGGATGGCCGTTAGCGGTCGAGGGTCCATCGATGGCGGCCAAGGAATCCTGGGATAAAAAGCCGGCCCCTCAGGACGCATGACGACCAACCTGACATCCGCCCTCAGGCACCGCCTGCAGCCAAGGCTGCACAGAGGGATTTAAACGCTGCGCTAGCAGCAACGCAATGTGCGCGCTTGCGCCTAAGGCCCACCATTCAAGCCCGAGCTGGGCCGCTGCCAGCGCCGACCCAACCAGCGCTGCATGCTCAAAGCCCCCGAGGCAGCGCAGTGCTGCATAAGGATCATTCAGCATCGCGGCATGACGCTTAAGGATACGGCTGATCGCTGCGTCGGTATCCTCGGGAGCCTGCGACTCCGCTAAGGGCGCAGTCCGCTGCGCATGGCACATCGATCGCGCGTCTCCACAGGATCGCCCGACCGCACCTGCCGTCTTCGGCAGCAGCCGCCACCAGGCCTGGTTGGTCGTGCTCGCACCGAGCCCTTGCCCCCGAGCCCAGATCAGAGTCACACCATCGAGCTTGGCGCGCTCAACGGCATGCCGCCCGGCACTCAGGGCCAAATCCAGCTGGTGGTCATCCATCGCGTCCCCCAGCCGGCTATCGGCCGTGCCAGCGCCTAGATCAAAGCGCTGAACCGCGGGATCAAATCCCGCCGGATCACGGCATCCGAGATCAAGCCTGACGGCCGTCATCACATCGGCTCGGTGCCCTGTTCCTGGCTCGGCCTGCCCTGCTTGCCCTGCCTGCTCTGCCTGCTCTGCCCACTCGGTCCGTCCCGTCCGTTCGACCTGCCGGGCCAGCGTCGCCAACGCGTCTAATCTGGACGACTGGCAAGACCCGATGCAGCACAGCATGCAGGGTGGTGACAGCGGTGACAGCAACGGCAAGGGTCGAGCGACGCCATGATCGGCCGTGATGGCGAGCAACCGACTGAGCCGAGCGCCTGCTTGGGCCACATGCCTGTGACGATGCATCGGTTCCGGCATCTGATCGTGCATCTGATCAGGCGCCGCAGGCACCGAGAGCCATTGCGGCCGACAGCCATCAGCCTTCATCATCGGCACTCAGCCGTTGAGCAGACCGCACCAGGCAATCTGGCATACCATAAGCATCATCGCTTAAGCACCAGCGCTTAAGCACCAGCGCTGCACCGATCAGCAGCCAACCAAACCCAGACATCACGGAGCCATGTTTCATGGAGCATCAACGCAGCATCCTGATCACCGGCTGCTCGAGTGGCATCGGACTCGCCTGCGCTAAAGGGCTGGCAACACGAGGCTGGCGGGTCATCGCCTCCGCACGCCAACCGGCGGATGTCGAACGCTTGCAGACCGAGGATGGACTGGAAGCGGTGCAACTCGATCTCAGCCGCTCGGAGAGTATTGCCAGCGGGCTGCGAGACGCCTTGGCGCTGACCGATCAACGCCTTGATGCCTTGTTTAATAACGGCGCCTATGGGCAGCCCGGAGCAGTCGAGGATCTGACCACCGAAACGTTGCGCGCGCAGTTCGAGACCAACTTCTTCGGCTGGCATGACCTGACTCGGCAGGTGATCCCATTGATGCGCGCTCAAGGCCAGGGGCGCATCGTGCAGAACAGCTCGGTGCTTGGCTTCGTTGCCCTGCCGTTCCGCGGTGCCTATGTCGCCAGCAAGTTCGCACTTGAGGGGCTGACCGACACCCTGCGCTTGGAGCTGCAAGGCAGCGGGATCGAGGTGGTGCTGATTGAGCCTGGCCCGATCCTGAGCCGCTTTAGGGATAACGCCTTCAGCGCCTATCAGCGCTCTATCGACCCAAGCAATAGCCAGCACGCCGAGACTTATCGGCTGATGGAGGAGCGACTGCAGAAGGAAGGGGCCGTACAGCCCTTTACGCTGACGCCCGCGGCGGTCTTGCATCAACTGGTGCGAGCGCTTGAGAGCCCGCGCCCAAAACCACGCTACTACGTAACCTTTCCAACCCATCTGCTTGGCACCCTGCGCCGCTTGTTACCAGACCGCAGCATGGACTGGGTCCTGCGGCGGGCCTCACGCGGCGGCCGCGGCTAGGTGAGTTCCTCGCTGGGTGCTAGGGCCGCTGCAAAGGGCGACCGCAGGGTGACCGGTTGGGCTTCGGTCTGCGCAAAGTAGCGAGCCAGGAAGGTATCGAAGTCACAGTCGTCAGCGGCCTCGATCTGCGCTTGCCGCTGGCGTGATTCATCAGCCAGACGCTGAAACAGCGCTAAAGACGCTGGGGCGAGCTCCCGCTGTTTGAGCCTGTCTCGATGTTGCTCGGTTAAGCGACCTGCAAACTCAGCAAAGCCTTCGCCCCTGGTCCGCATCTCAGCCAGCACGCGGGCCGATGGCGTCGCATCAGGCTCGGTCATCTTGAACTGCTGTGCCTTGAGTGCGGCACTCAACTCACCACCGATCCCGCCATCGATCAACACCGCCAAGGGCTCCATCGCGCTCAGCACCTGCTGCCCCCAATCTCGCAACGCGATCTGGCCATCGGCCCGCTGCAGCATCAGCCCTGGCTCGCGCCCGCGGTGCGCCGCAAGCACCTCGTTGGCATCAATCCAACGGCGCTCACGCGGTGAGATCGTCGGGCTCGGCAGCAGCAGGCAATAGAGCATGAACAAGGACAGGAAGTGCATCTGCTCAAGCTCGATCCCAAGCGGATCGAACAGATTGACATCCACCGAGCGCAGTTCGACATAGCGAATGCCACGCCGACGAAGCGCTAAGGTTGGGAACTCCATCCAGTCGGTGAGCTGTTTGGGGCGGACGGTGCTGTAGTACTCATTCTCGATCTGCAGCACATGGTCGTTCAGCTGCTCCCAACGCCCGTTCACCTTGACCCCAAGCGGCTCATAGTGCGGACAAGGGGTCCGAATCGCCCAAGTGAGGCTGCGCGTATAGGCGTCGAGGTTATCGTAATTGGCCTTGAGCCCAGTGCCCTCCTCTTGACGATTTTGGTAGCCGATATCCCCCATGCGCAACGAGGTTGCGAACGGAGAGTAGAGCGTGTTGGTATCGAACGCCTCAAGATCCGCATTCGCATCCTGGACAAAGCTCTTGCAGACCGCGGGCGAGGCGCCGAACAGATAGGGCACCATCCAGCCCAACCGCTGCAGGTTGCGCACCATGCCCATGTAGCCCAGATTACGCGCCCCAAGCACCGCTGCCGAATCAGAGGCAAACCCGGCGGAAACCCCACCAAAAAAGTCGGCCTGAGTCTGCTCCCAGAAGGCCTCCGGCAACGAAAAGTTGAAGTGCACCCCGGCGATGATCTGCATCACACGGCCATAGCGGTTACCCAGCCCGCGCCGATAGACGGTCTTCATTTGAGCGGCATTGGAGCGACCATACTGGGCGAGCGGAATCTCGGCACCCCCGTGGATCACACAAGGCATACTCCCCGCCCAGAGCCGCTCGTCACCGATATGCTGGTAGACGAAGAGATGCAGATCGCCCAGGAAATCGAGCACGGCCTGCGGATCGGACAATGCGGGCGTCACCAGCTCGACCAGCGCTTCAGAAAAGTCGGTGGTGATGTGCGGATGGGTCAAGGCGGAGCCCAGCACCGGTGGATGCGGCGTCAGCGCAACCCGCCCGTCAGGCGTCACGCGCAACGTCTCCTTCTCCAACCCCACCAACCCCTTGGTGACCAGCGCGCGGACTGCGGGATCAGACAGCATCTCCAGCCGCCGAGCGGGCAGCTCGGCAGTCAAGCGTTCTTCAGGTATCAAGGGACTCAGTCTCGCATCGCCGCACGCAGGCGCTCATCATCGCCTTGCAGCACGATGAGATCGGCCAAGATGCGAGCCGCCTCTTGGGTCAGGATGCGATCGATGACCTCCTGCTGCTTCTCGAGCGCATCCTCGTCGACCTCATCGGCGTCTTCGTCGACCGGCTCGATGCCTCGCGCGCGCAGGAAGGCGGCCTTCTTTCCTTTCAGCACCTGTTCACGTCGATCAGACTCGGCCCGTCGTTGGCTCGCGCTCAAGGAGACCTCATCCTGCGCCTCGATCTCGCTTAGGATACGTGCCTGATCAAACAGCATCCTGAAGCCATCATCCTTGAGGACGCGCCGCGCGGAGCGCTGTTTCAGGATATCGATATCAGGCACCGTCATCGCATCGAACCGCGCTGGCTGAATCTGGCTCCAGGGCAGTGCGTTGTCGAGAGAGCGCTCACCATGATCGACGCCCTGTAGGCCAAGCTCAAAGCGGATATCGGGCTCGACGCCCCTGAGCTGCGTACTTCCGCCGCTGATGCGGTAGAACTCGGCCATGGTCAGGCGCAAGCGGCCAAGCTGGGTATCGTCGCCCGGCACGTAGCGATCCAGATCAATCAGCGTCTGCACTGTCCCCTTGCCAAAGGTTGCCTCTCCAATGATGATGCCGCGGCCGTAGTCTTGGATGGCGCCGGCGAAGATTTCCGAGGCCGAGGCACTGTTGCGATCGACCAAGACCGCCAGCGGACCGGTGTAAAAGATGGCCGGGTCGGGATCGACCTCCACATCGACCTTACCAAACGAGTCCTTGACCTGAACCACAGGTCCCTCCTCGATAAACAGCCCTGTCAGCTCCAAGGCCTCGGTGAGCGAGCCGCCGCCATTCCCCCGCAGGTCGATGATCAGGGCGTCAACACCCTCTGCCTCAAGCTCCTTGATCAGGGCGCGGACGTCACGCGTGGTGCTCCGGAAATTACGCTGCCCTGCTGATTCGGCGCGGAAGTCGCGATAGAAGGCAGGCACCTCGATGACGCCAATGCGCAGCGAAGAGTCATGCTCGAGGCCGTCAATGATGAAGTGCTGCGCGGCCTGATCCTCCAGCTTGATCTCGTTGCGCACCAGCGAGACCTCACGCATGCGACCACCGGACAACTCCGACTTCGGGAGGGTCTGCAGCCGGACGACCGAGCCTTTCGGACCACGGATCTTATCCACGACATCCTGCAGCCGCCAGCCCACCACATCGACCATTTCGCCATCCAGCCCCTGGCCAACGCCGATGATCCGATCTCCCGTCTGGATCTGTCCTGACTGGCGCGCCGGGCCGCCTGGAATCGTCCGCTGAATCACGGTGTACTCGTTATCGGCCCGTAGTACCGCGCCGATGCCCTCGAGCGAGAGCCGCATGCTGATGTCGAAGTTCTCCGAGGTGCTCGGCGACATGTAGCTGGTATGCGGCTCCAGCGTCCGCGTGTAGGCGTTGACGAAGGCCTGATAGACGTCGTCGGGCGTGAACTGGTGGATACGCCTGGTGATGCCGGTGTAGCGCTCGCGGAGCTGCTGACGGATCTCCTCATCCGTTTTCTCGGCCAATTTGAGCAGTAGGTAATCGTTCTTCACCCGTTTGCGCCAGAGTTCGTTTAGCGCTGCTTCGCTGGTCGCCCAGTCGGCCTCATCACGTTTGAACAGATAGGTTTCGTTGCGGCTGAAATCGAACGGCTGCTGCAGTAACGAAAGCGCATAGTCGATGCGTGCATCGACCCGCATGCGGTAGACTCGGAAGATATCGAACGCGGTATCGATTTTGCCCTTCGCCAGGTCGGCATCCAGGCGATTCGCGGAGCGCCCAAAGCGTTCCACGTCACGCTCGAGAAAGAATAGCCGCCCGGGGTCGAGGTCGGTGAAATAGTTATCGATGACCTCTGCCGCAAAGGCGCCATTGAGCTTAAAGTCGCGATAGTGAAAACGCTCCAGCACCTTGTTGATCACCACCATGGTGCGTGCTTGGCGCTCATCCGGGAACAGCTCGGCGAGGCCAACTTCTTGGGTCTTGGCGACGGCACCAAAGGCGAGAAGCGCGATCAGGATTGCGGCGCTGAAGCGCATGGCGAGCGGCCACCAGGGTAAGCTGAACCGCTGATGCGTCGTCCGGCTCAGGCCCATCGCGAGTCGCCGTCCCAGAAGATCACCGATCCCATGCGAGGCCAAATGCAAGCCCACCGCCAATCCTAGCGAGCGACGATGTTGGCGGGCTTGGATCAAACCCTCTGTGGCAGTGGCGGTGTGAACGCGTCTTATGCTCATGATCTAGCGCTTATCGAATACGACGATGCTGTTAAAAAGAGAGTAGCGGCAGGGCGAGTCGAGATCAATCAAACAGACGTTGGATAAGCTCATACAGCCGACCCTGAGCCCTTGCCTTCAAGCACAGCCACAGGCCGCTAACAGCCGCCGAAGGGCCAACGAAGGCACTCTACCGCAGCCATATCAGACTGGCCATGCGTCCGCTAACGCCATCGCGACGGTACGAGAAGAACCGGTCGCGGTCAGAGTAGGTGCAGTCGCCGCAGCCGCTGACCGAGGCGACACCCAAGCCCTCAAGCCGTTGCCTGGCAAGCATGGCCAGATCGGCGAGCCAGCGACCCTTCACGCTCCGACGAAAGGCGACCGCCGCACCCGCATCGGTCTCGCAAAAGCAGGCACGCACCTCATCGCCGACCTCAAAATGCGCGGGGCCGATCGCAGGCCCCAGCCAAGCCTGCAACCGAGCCGCCGGCCGGTCCATGTGCTGCACTGTCGCCTCAATGACGCCGGCGGCTAGGCCGCGCCAGCCCGCATGCGCGCCAGCAACTACCGAGCCGACGTCATCACAGAGCAAGACCGGCAAGCAGTCTGCCGTCATCACCGCGCAGACCGCCCCGGGCCCGAACGCAACCATGGCATCCGCCTCTGGCACGGGCTGTGCGGCCAATCCGTGCTCATAGACAGAGACAGCACAGCCGTGAACCTGGTTCAGCCAAGTCGGCTCAACCGGTAGCGCCAACTGTTTGCACAGCAGCGCTCGGTTGCGCCGAACGGCAACCGGATCATCACCGACATGCGTAGCCAGGTTCAAACTGGCATAAGCACCGGCACTTACCCCGCCCTGGCGCGTCGTACTGGCCGCCCGCACCGGCGAAGGCTGGGTCCAAGCCGGCGTCAAAAACATGGTCATCCGACTTCAGCCTCCAGATCTTGTCGCAAGAGCCTGCAGAGCGCCGCGAGATCAGCGGCCATCGGGACCTGCCAGTGCATCGGCTCACCGCTGGCCGGATGGATCAAGCCAAGACCGATGGCATGCAAGGCCTGACGCGGAAAAGCACTCAGGGCACGGGTCCATTCAGGGCCTAGGGCATGGGTGCCAGAGCGCGTCCTGGCACCGTACAGCGGATCACCCACCAACGGATACCCTAGATGCGCCATGTGCACCCGAATCTGATGTGTGCGACCTGTCTGCAACTGCACCGCCACGAGGCTGTGTTGCCGATAACGCACCAGCACCCGATAGTCGCTCACCGCTGGCCGGCCACCGGTCACCACCGCCATCGCCGTGCGCCTTGTCGGGTGGCGACCGATTGGGGCATCAACCCGGCCACTGGCGCCGGGAGCCCCAACCACCAAGGCCCGATAATCGCGTTTAACGCTACGCGCCTTGAGCTGCGCGACCAGGGAGCGATGCGCGAGCAGGCTGCGCGCAACCACCATCAGCCCAGTCGTATCCTTATCCAGACGATGGACGATTCCACATCGGGGCAGTTCAGCAAGGCCCACATCATGGTGTAAGAGCGCGTTCTGTAGCGTTCCATCGGGATGACCAGCCGCTGGATGCACCACAAGACCGGCTGGCTTGTTCACCACCATCAGATGTTCGTCTTCAAACTCAATCTGCAGCGGAATCGGCTGCGGTAGACAATCATCAGTGCGCTCGAGCAATGGCTGCACCCGCACCTGCTCGGCACCCTGAACGCGATCTTTGGCTCGCAGCCTGCGCCCATCGATTGACACCCGCCCTTGCTCAATCCATGCCTGCAAGCGGCTGCGCGAGAACGCAGGCAACAGCTCGGCAAGCACCTGATCGAGCCGGCGGCCGGCGTGCTCAGGCTGCAAGCGCAGATGCTGCGTCTCGGCCTCTTCGCGCCGAGCCTGCTCTCGCCGCAGGGATTCGAGCTGGGGAGGCTCGAGCCGGCTAAAGGCTTGGGGTGGTTCTGTGACAGTCACGACGATTCAGTATACTGGCGAGATTGTGGCGCCGACGACAGTCTCGGCGATTATCGGCAGGCATTTTCATGATCCGCACCCTAGTCATCATCCTCATCGCCGTTGCCCTCTTGAGCGGCTGCGGCATCCTCGGCAAGGAATTCGACGAGACCGAGGGCTGGTCGGCCAACGAGCTTTATAGCAAGGCGGCACGCGAACTCGACGCCGCGAATTACAAACGTGCCATCGAGCTCTACAAGAAGCTCGAGGCCCGCTATCCATTCGGCCGCTATGCGATGCAGGGCCAGCTCGATATCGCTTACGCCTATTACAAAGGCGATGAGCCGGAGCAGGCGATCGCCGCTGCAGACCGTTTCATCAAGCTCTACCCGCAGAACCCCTTCGTCGACTACGCCTACTATCTCAAAGGCATCGTCAACTACAACCGCAGCATCGGCTTCCTAGATCGCTTCGTACCCATCGATACCGCCCAGCGCGACCCAGGCTCAGCGCTCGACGCCTTTAACGACTTCGCCGAACTGGTGCGCCTCTACCCAGACAGCAAATATGCCGCTGATGCACGCCAACGAATGTTACACCTGCGTAATAATCTGGCCGAAGGCGAGCTGCACGTCGCCCGCTACTACCTCGCGCGAGGCGCTTATGTCGCCGCGGTCGCCCGAGCCCAATATGTCGTCGAACGCTTTCAGCGCACCACCGCCGTCGAAGAAGCCTTAGAGCTGATGATCGAGGGCTATCAGCGGCTTGGCAAAGAAGATCTCGCCACTGACGCGCGCCGCGTACTGGTGATGAATCGAGAGGCAGGGCGCTTTATCAGCGCTGATCCAGAGCCCGAGGAGATCAGTCTCGCGCGGCGCGTCTGGGACTATCTGAGTCTGGACGAGAACTGAATCCCCGCCCTTTGGAGCCACAGCCGACCCGAGGGTCGGCACAGTCTACTCTCAGCACCGTTTTAGCCAGCCCGGTTTTCGCTAGCAGGGTTTCAACGCCAGCAGCGCCTCTCAAGACCGAGGGCCAAGACCCCAAGCCCTGGTTGATTAAATCGCCGCCTCGTTCTCTTCGCCGGTGCGGATGCGCACGACACGATCAACCGGGCTGACAAAGATCTTGCCGTCGCCGATCTTGCCGGTGCGGGCAGCCTTGGTGATGGCTTCCACGCAGACGTCGAGCTGGTCGTCGGCAACCACGAGCTCGACCTTCACCTTAGGCAAGAAATCGACCACGTACTCGGCACCGCGATAGAGCTCGGTGTGGCCCTTCTGACGGCCGAAGCCCTTGACTTCAATCGCGGTCATCCCGGTGATGCCGGCTTGCGACAGCGCCTCGCGGACGTCGTCGAGCTTAAAGGGCTTGATGATGGCTTCGACCTTCTTCATGCGAATCTCCTTTCAACCTCTCGGCTGGTTAACGAGTGAGTATAAGAGTCTGTCCGGGGATTGACCATCCCGAATCGCCTGGGTTCTCGGAGCCCGACAAGACCTTACAGCGATCATGAGGCCCTGTCGGCCATTGCCCTTGATGAGATTAGCGTCGCAGGGCTTCGGCAACACCGCGTCCTAGCCCTGCCGGCGAGCGCAGGATGTGCACGCCTGCCGCCTGCAGTGCCGCATATTTGGCCTCAGCGGTCCCACCGCTTGCGCTGACGATAGCGCCGGCATGGCCCATGCGCTTACCGGGGGGCGCGGTCACGCCAGCAATATACGCCACCACGGGCTTCGTCATCCGCCGCTGCACAAAGGTCGCTGCCGCCTCCTCGGCTCCGCCGCCGATCTCACCGACCATCAGCACCGCATCGGTGTCTGGATCGTTTTCGAACATCGCCAGACAATCCACAAAGTCGAGGCCATGGATCGGGTCGCCGCCAATACCGATGCAGGTACTCTGCCCCAGCCCCTCGGCGGAGGTTTGCTCCACCGCCTCGTAGGTCAGCGTACCGGAACGCGATACGATACCAACCCGGCCCGGCCTGTGGATGGCGCCCGGCATGATCCCGATCTTGCAGGCACCAGGGGTGATGATACCCGGACAGTTCGGCCCGATCAGTACCGCTTCGCGGCACGTCAATGCCGCTTTCACCTTGAGCATATCCAACACCGGGATGCCCTCGGTGATACAAACGATCACCTGGATACCCGCATCGGCTGCCTCCAAGATCGCATCGGCGGCATAGGCCGCTGGCACATAGATCATGGTCGCATCAGCCCCGGTCTCGCGAACCGCAGCCTGCACCGTATCGAACACCGGCAACCCGAGATGCCGCTGCCCGCCCTTGCCCGGGGTGACGCCGCCAACCATCTGGGTGCCATAGGCCATGGCCTGCTCACTATGGAAGGTGCCTTGTCGACCGGTAAAGCCTTGACAGATCACTCGCGTCGTCGCATCAACGAGCACACTCATGACTGACCTCCGGCGCCACCTCGGCTCTGGGTCGCGGCAGCCGCAGCAACGACCTGATTGGCGGCATCCGTCAGCGTCGCCGCCGTCTCGATGGCGAGCTTGCTTTGCCTGAGCCGCTCGAGTCCCAGCTCGGCATTGGTGCCCTCCAAGCGGACCACCACGGGGACATTCACGCCAACCCCCTGCACCGCCTCAAGGATACCCTCCGCAATCAGATCACAGCGCACGATACCGCCGAAGATGTTGACCAGCACCGCGGCCACCTTCTCATCGCTTAGGACGAGTTTGAAGGCGCGCGCAACACGATCAGCGGTGGCACCTCCGCCAACATCGAGGAAATTGGCTGGCGAGCCGCCATGCAAGGCAATCAGGTCCATGGTCGCCATCGCCAGTCCAGCCCCATTGACCATGCAGCCGATGTCCCCATCAAGGCTGATGTAGCTGAGCCCCTCGGCGCGGGCCGCGACCTCGCGTGCGTCTTCTTGGCTGGGGTCGTGCAGCGCGGCCAGTGCTGGATGCCGGTAAAGCGCGTTATCGTCAAGCTCGACCTTGGCATCGAGCGCGATCAGCTCGCCATCGGCGGTGACCACCAGCGGGTTGATCTCGACCAGACTGGCATCGCACTCCACGAAGAGTTGGTAGAGGTTGCCCAAGAGCTTGTCGAAGGCGAGTTGCTGATCGGGCGTCAAACCGAAAAACAGGCCAATGTGCCGGCTCTGCCAGGGTCGCAGCCCAAACACGGGCTCGATGCGAGAGACCAGAAGCGCATCTGGGTTGTTGGCCGCGACCTGCTCGATCTCCATACCACCAGCGGCTGAGGCCATGATGAGGATACGCTCAGCGGCGCGATCCACCAACAACGCCAAATAGAACTCACGCTCAACCTGAACTGGCCTTTCCAAGAGCAGGCGGGACACCGGAAGCCCCTGCGGGCTGGTCTGCGCCGTCACCAACGGACGCCCCAGGAGCCCTTGGGTTGCGGCTTCAAGCTCGGCAACCGATCCGCAACGCCGCACGCCGCCGGCCTTGCCACGACCGCCCGCGTGCACCTGCGCCTTCAGCATCATGGGCAGGCCAAGTGTGGTCGATGCCGCTCGCGCTTGGTCCAGCGTTTTGACGACGCTCGACTCAGGCACGGGGACACCAAATTGGGCAAACAGCTGTTTAGCTTGAAACTCGTGTAGATTCATCGACACTCGATCGAACAGTCGGCATGGCCCGAGCGTTCACAGCGGCGCCGGCATGAGCGCAGGCTGACGCATGGGATGATCGCCTATTCTGCGGGATTCTCGGGCAACGACCAAGTGCCATGTCCCGCAGACCCCATCAACCACCGCCGAGAAGAGCGCAGCCATGCCACTTCGCCTCTCCCGCAAGCAGAGCTGCCAAGGTGCTGCACAACGGCTCAGGCCCCGTTTCGATGGACGCGATCACCTGTCCTGGCTGTTTCTCTCGCGGCTGCTGCTGGTGCTGGTCTTGCTCTTAGCGCTTTCGTTCGCCGATACCACGAGTTGGCTACCCCAGGTTGCCGATCGCTGGAGTGCGCACCGTCTGCTGCTGCTGCAGGCCACATTGATCTTGCTCAGCGGCCTCATGATCATCGCCGGCTGGCCCCGGCGCGACCAACAAGCCCAGTTAGCCGTCTACTTGGATATCGCCTTCGCCATCTTCCTGATCCATTTGAGCGGCGGAATCGCAGCTGGATTTGGGCTGCTGCCAGCCGTTGCGGTCATCTGGGGCGCCATCCTGCTCGAAGGGCGTCAATCGCTGTTGTTCGCCGCCCTTGCCTCGCTCGGGGTCATCAGCCAACAGCTCTACGCCGACCTGTACCTGGAAACCTCTGAAGGCAGCTATTTCGAGGCCGGTCTGCTCGGCCTCGTCTTCTTCTCGGTAGCCGCGCTGGCGCATCTGCTGTCACAGCGCCTGCACGCCACCGAGAAACTTGCCGCAAGGCGTCAATTGGACATCGCCGACCTCTCTAAGCTCAATGAATCGGTGATCCAGCAGCTCAGCACGGGCGTCTTGGTGATTGACGGTGAGCGCCGTATCCGACTCCTCAATGCAGCTGCGCAACGCATGCTCCATGATGTCCGCGCGCGGCCTGGGGTCGAGCTCAAACGGGTCGCGCCCAGGCTATTCAACTGGTTCGAGCGCAGCCTTGCTGGCGAGACCGTGTACGGCCTCAGCTTGCGCCTGTGGCAGCGGGATCTGCGCCCCTCATTGCAGCTCCTCGGCGTCAACCGCCCACATGGCGCCCTCATCTATTTGCAGGACGAGCAGGAACTGCTGCGTCAAGCCCAGGAGGTCAATCTGGCGTCCCTTGGACGGCTCTCGGCAAGCATCGCTCACAATATCCGCAACCCGCTCTCGGCGGTCACTCACGCGAGCCAACTGCTGGCAGAATCCCCGCATCTGGGAGCGGAAGATCAGACCTTGCTCGAGATCATCCGCCGCAATGCCGACCGCCTGGATGAGATCGTCAACAGCGTGCTCGAGCTGTCTCACCGGCATCGGGCTGAGCTGCGCCGCATCCTGCTCAATCACTGGCTGGCGCAGGCCTGCGACGAATACCGCGAGCAGCACCAGCTCTCTGACCAAGCGCTGACATTCGCGCTGCCCGAGGTGGACTGTTGGGTCAAGGCCGATCCGCGTCATCTGCGCCAGATCCTCAACAATCTCTGCGACAATGCACGCGAACATGGCAAAGACCGAGAGGGGCACTGCCGCATGCACTGGAGCCTCGAACAAGACGCAGACGCCAAGACGGTCGTGATGCGTCTTTGCGATCAGGGACCAGGTGTTCCCAGCGAGCAGCGCCAGACCATCTTCGAGCCCTTTTTCACCACCGCGGCCAGCGGCAACGGGCTCGGACTCTTCGCCGCGCAGGCGCTAGCCGAAGCCATTGGTGTGCGGCTGGAGTATAGTGATCGCCCACAAGGCGGCAGCTGCTTCAGTCTGATCTTCGAGCGCTGATTCGGATCATCAGCTTCGGTCCATCAGCTACAGTCATGAGCAAGGCGTATCTCCTCATCGTCGACGACGAGCCAGACATCCTTGAGCTGGTCACCATCACCTGCGCGCGCATCGGTATCGGCACGCAACGCGCGCAAACGCTTGCCGAGGCCTACCATCACCTGGAGCATGACACCTTCGACCTCTGTCTGACCGACATGCGCCTGCCGGACGGCGATGGCATCGATCTGGTGCGGCGAATCAGCAAACAGCACCCAAGCCTGCCCGTGGCCATGCTCACCGCCTACGGCAACATGGATTCCGCGGTGTCGGCAATGAAGGCCGGGGCCTTCGACTTCGTCTCCAAGCCGGTTGATCTGCAAGTCTTGCGCAACCTGATTGGAGCCGCACTGAGGCTAGGCAGATCTCAGCCGTCGACAACACCCCTGCGGCCGGAACAGGCGTTGATCGGCGACTCTGCTGCGATTCGCGAGACGCGAGCCTTGATCGCCAAGCTGGCGCGCAACCAAGCGCCAGTCTTCATCACCGGCGAGAGCGGTACCGGCAAGGAGCTCGCCGCCCGATTGATCCATCATCAGGGGCCGCGGCATGAGCATCCTTTCGTGCCGGTCAATTGTGGTGCCATTCCCGCCGATCTGATGGAGAGCGAGCTATTTGGCCATCGCAAAGGCAGTTTCACTGGCGCCCTGAGCGACAAGGCCGGGCTGTTCCAGGCCGCCGATGGCGGAACCCTGTTCCTCGATGAGATCGCCGATCTGCCGCTGCCGATGCAGGTCAAGCTGCTGCGCGCGATTCAACAGAAAAGCGTGCGGCCCGTCGGCAGCGAAACCGAGGTCGAGGTCGACGTGCGCATCATCAGCGCCAGTCACCGCAACCTTGAGGTGGAGGTCGAACGCGGCAACTTCCGCCGCGACCTCTTTTACCGCATCGATGTCATCGAACTCCTGATGCCATCGCTTCGCAGCCGCCCAGAGGATATTCCGCTGCTCGCAGATCAGATCCTCAGCCAGATCGCCGAGACCGGAAAGACCGCCAACAAGCATCTGAGCGAGGCCGCCTTGAAACGACTCGCGGAGCATTCATTCCCCGGTAATGTGCGAGAGCTTCAGAACCTGCTCGAGCGCGCCTCGGCACTCGCTGACGACGCCGAGCTCGGACCCGAGGACCTGCACCTGCCGGCAGCCCGACCTGCCGACACCGATCGGCGACCGCTCGGAGACCAGCTCGACGAGATCGAGCGACACGCCATCCTCGAAGCCCTGGATGCAACGCACTGGAAGCAAACACCCGCCGCCCGGCAATTGGGCATGACGCCGCGCTCGCTGCGCTATCGACTGAGCAAGCTAGGTCTACCCTAGACCGATTTGACCCTTTAGGAATCCACATCGCGATGGCATCCCGAACAACAGCATCGGCGGGCGACTTGGTCCCTGCCGACGCCTTGAACAGCGAAGGGGCTGAGCCCTTGCTTGAACACACAACGGAAGACCCTTTCTTAGACTGGTTCCGCCATTGCACCCCTTATATCCACGCCCATCGCGGACGCACCTTTGTCATCGCGTTCGGTGGCGAGGCGCTCAATGATGCCCGCCTGCCAGAGCTGGTGCACGACATCGCGCTCCTGCATGGGCTCGGTATCCGACTGGTCTTGGTCCACGGCGCGCGGCCGCAGATCGAGCGCCGGCTCGCCGAGCGCGGCATCGCCTTCCAATATGTCAACGGACTGCGCGTCACCGACAACGCCGCCCTGGCCTGCGTCAAGGAGGCGACCGGAGCGGCGCGGGTCGAGATCGAAGCCTTGCTCTCGTTCGGCCTCGCCAACTCACCCATGGCCGGGGTGCGCATCCCAGTGGCCTCGGGCAATTTTGTCTTTGCCCGACCGATCGGCGTGCTCAACGGCACCGACTATCAGCACACCGGCGCGGTACGCCGCATCGACGCTGTCTCGCTGGCCCAGCGGCTCGATCAGGGCGCCGTCGCACTGATTCCGCCGATCGGCTACTCGCCGACCGGCGAAGTCTTCAACCTCACCGCCGCCGATGTCGCCCGCGCCGTGGCCATCGCGCTTGAGGCTGACAAGTTGATCTTCCTGGTCGAAGGCGAGGGCCTGCAAGACAGACGCCCCACCACGACCCAACCCGAACCCGCAACCCAGGCGCGCCGTATACGTTCCCATCTGCTTGGGGCCGAGGTGGCCGCCCTGCTCGCCGAAGACAAAGCTATCGGCGAAGACCTCGGCCAAGCACTGCGCGCAGGGGCCGAGGCCTGCGCGCACGGCATTGCCCGCGTTCACCTGGTTGGCCGCAACGACCCTTCCGCGCTATTACGCGAACTGTTTACCCGCGATGGCGCCGGCACCCTGATGACCGGCGAGCCCTACGAGCGGCTGCGCGCCGCCCAAAGCACCGACATCCCTGGCATCCGCAAGCTCCTCGAACCGATGGAGCGCGCCGGCATCCTGGTGCCGCGCTCAGCGGAAGAGCTTGAGCTGGTCATCGATCGTTTTCAGGTCACCGAGTTGGATGGCGCCATCATCGCCTGCGCCTCGCTCATCGGCTTTCCGCAGGCCGGGATCGGCGAACTCGCCTGCGTTGCCGTGCACCCCGCCTATCGCGCCCAAGGACGCGGCGATCGGCTGCTCGCCCACATGGAGGCGCAAGCGCGCGCGCAGGCTCTTGAGCGGCTGTTCGTGCTCACCACACAGACCGCGCACTGGTTCCGCGAGCGCGGCTTCCTGCCCGGCAGCGTCGAAGATCTGCCGGAGGAACGTCGTCGCCAGTACAACGAAGCCCGCAACTCACAGGTCTATATCAAGTGTCTCCAAACACAGCGCTGAGACTGTCGGTCTCCATCCCCATATGACGCCCAGTTGGCCTCAAGCAACACGCCATCAATGCCGGCGCGCGCCGACCCGCGCCAACCCCGCTCCCGCGTTCGCTGCGCTGCTGCTCGCCGTCCTGCTTCCGCTCGCCGGGCTGCTGCTCGGAACGGCCATGGCACAGACTGAACCGCCAGCAGAGACCGGGTTGCGCATCCAGCCCACGGTCTTGCCCGCACAGATCGAGGCTAAGCTCAAGGCGCTGGAGGAAAACCAGGATCTGTCGGAAGACACCGAGAAACAGCTGACCGAACTGTATCGCAGCGCCCTGAACAACCTGGAGCAACTGGACAGCTTTCAGATGCAAGCCAGGAGCTACTTCGAGACCTTGGAACAGGCCCCAAGCGAGGCTGCTGCGTTGCGGCTCGAGCTTGAATCGCTGACCACGCCGAGCGACCCACCGATCGCGCTGCCGGAAACCCTGACCATCGCCGACATCGAACAGCTGCTGGCGCGCGAGCAGGCCGAAGCGGCCTCGATCGAAGCCCAATTGAGCAATCTGAACGAAACCCTGAGCGCTCAGTCCGACGAGCTCGTCAGCGTGCGGCGGCGACTCACCGAGGCGCCTCAGGAGCTCACTGAGATCGACGAAGCGCTCAAGCGGCCACAGCCCGAGGGACAGACCGAAGAGACCCGCCAAGCCCGCGTCTGGGCGCTTGAGACCGAACGCGATGCGCTGCGCGCCGAGATGTTGATGCTCGATCAGCAGATCCTCAGTGCCGACGCCCGCCGGCAGCTCGCTGAAGCCCAACGCGAGCAACGCGCAGCGGCACTGCAGCAGCTGCGCCTGCGCCGCGCCTATCTCGAGAACGAAGCGGATCGGCTCCGTAATCTGGAGGCTGAGCGTGCGCGTCAAGAGACCGAGTCCGCCGAGCGTGAGCTTGGCGATGCCGACCCGCTGTTGCGACAGCTTGCCCAACAGAACCGTCAGATCAGCGAGACGATCAGCTCGGTCACTGATGCCCTAGGTCAACTCGACGAGCAGCAGGCCGGGCTGGAAGAGAGGCTGCGGGAGACCCAGACAGACCTCAAGGATGCCCGTGCCCGCATCAGTGCCGCGGGCCTGAGCCAAGCGGTTGGGCAGATCCTCGTCGATGAGCGCGCTGACCTGCCAGACGCGAGCAGTTTGCGTAAGCAAGCCGCCGCACGCGCGGAGAAAATCGCCGAGCTGACGCTCAGCCAACTGCGTCTGACTGACGGGCTGCGCCGGATTGAGAACATCGATGAGGCGGTGGCTCGAACCCTGCCCGATGCTGAGGAAGCGGACGATCTGGCAGCTGAGCAGCGCGCGCAGCTTGAATCGCAATTGAGAAAGCAGCTGCTGCGGCAGCGCGACCTGCTGCAGAGGGCGTTGCGGCTCCAGGAGAGCTATCAACGCGCGATCGGCGACCTCGACTTTACCGCTGAACAGTACGCTGACCTGGTCAATCGATACCGCGACTTCTTGGCCGAGCACCTGCTCTGGGTGCGCAGCGCCAAACCGATCACCCAACAATCTTTTACCGCCCTCCCAGAAGCCCTTTGGTGGATGATCGCCCCAGCGCATTGGGCAAGCGTTGTCGACAGCTTAGCGGAAGCCATGAGCTCATCGGCGCTGCTTTGGATTGGCCTACTGCTGGTGATTGGGCTCTTGGCATCCGGCCCCTGGATGCGTCGACGCATCCGCAGCTATATCGAGCCGATGCGCCGCATCAGTACCGACCGATTCGGCTACACCGTCTCGGCGCTGGGTCTGACGCTCTTGTTGGCGTTGCCCTGGCCCTTGCTCAGCCTTCTGCTAGGCTGGCAGCTGAGCCTCTCTCAAACAGCTTCCCCGTTCGCGCTCGCCGTTGGAGAGGGCCTGCTCAGAATGGTGATCCCGTTCTACTATCTCCGAGCATTTCGCCTGCTGTGCATGCCGGGCGGCGTCGCCGCTCGACATTTCCGCTGGGGCTCAAGGACGCTCTTCGAGCTGCGCCGCGGCTTCCAGATCGCCGCGCTGCTGCTGCTACCGATTGGGTTCATCGCCGAGACGATTAGTCAAGCCCAAAACCCCGCCTTCGATGGCACTCTGGTCCGGCTTGCGTTGGTGTTGCTCTGTCTCGGACTCGCGGCACTCACTGCCTGGCTGATCCACCCGAGCCGCGGCGTCTTTCATAGACTCCTCGCCGAACAGCCGGAAGGCTGGCTCAACCGGCTGAGGTTCATCTGGTACCCACTCGCGGTGTTCATGCCAACCGCACTCGCCGCCCTGGCGCTGGCTGGCTTCATTTACACCGCTGGCACGCTGCTAGCCTCCGTCGCCGCCCAACTTTGGCTCGCCCTTGCACTCGTGGTGCTGCATCAGCTGATCGTCCGCTGGCTGATCATCACCCGGCGTGGTCTCGCACTTGAGGCCGCACTTGATCGGCGCGCTCAGCGCGAAGCCCAGCGTGAAGCCCTGGAACAGGGTGCGCAGCGGATCGACCCAATTGACGATTCCGTCGACTTAGCCGCATTGGACAGCCAGACTCGAAAATTGCTCAACAGCAGCATGACGATCATGGCGATGGTCGGCGTTTGGATCATTTGGTCGGATGTCTTGCCCGCGCTGAACCTGTTTCATCAAGTCACGCTCTGGCACTACACCGCAACGGTTGATGGGATTAAAGAGTTAGTGCCGGTCACGCTGGCTGATATCGGGCTCGTCTTGGTGACTGCGACGGCAGCACTGATCGCGGTCAACAACCTCCCAGCCCTACTCGAGATCTTGCTGCTGAAGAACACGGAGGTCAGTCCCAGCGGGCGCTACACCCTGGTGACCCTGACCCGGTATCTGATCACCGCGTTTGGCCTCCTGCTGATCGTCACCACCCTGGGCTTGCAGTGGTCCCAGGTGCAATGGCTGGTCGCGGCCCTGAGCGTGGGTATCGGTTTTGGGCTGCAGGAGATCGTTGCAAACTTTATCAGCGGCTTGATCATCCTGTTCGAGCGGCCAGTCCGAGTGGGCGATACGGTCACCATTGGTGATACCACAGGCACCGTGACACGCATCCAGATCCGCGCGACAACCATCCGCAACTGGGATAAACAGGAGCTGCTGGTCCCGAATAAGGAGTTCATCACCGGGCGATTGCTCAATTGGACCCTGACTGATCAGATCAATCGCTTGGTCATTGCGGTCGGCATTGAATATGGTAGCGATACGCGAAAGGCGCTTGCGCTGTTGGCAGAGGCTGCCGCCGAGCATCCCAAGATTCTCGATGACCCAGCCCCCCTCATCACCTTCGAAGGCTTTGGCAACAACGCCTTGAACCTGTTTCTCCGCTGCTACCTTGAAACGCTTGAGTTTCGACTGACCGTGATCACGGAGCTGCATCAAGCCATCGACGACAAGTTCCGCGCCGCCGGCATCGGCATTGCCTTCCCGCAGCGCGACCTCCATCTGCGCTCGGCCGCGCCGGTCGAGATCATGATGCGCGGACCAACCCTCGCCGCTGGCCCAGCGCCAACAGGATCAGCGCCAGCGGATTGAGCCTGAATAGATCTAGGCTGGTCTTACAGGGACTGGCTGCCGCATGCCATTGCCCTGCCCGTGGACGATAAAGGCGACTATACTCAGGCGCCGATGCCGCCAACGCTACCGAGGATCGCATGGCCGACGCCGCCGTTTCCGTCGCCCCATCAGCCGACAGCTCGCCATCCGCCCCCGCCGACAGCTTCGCCGCCGTCGACCTGGGCTCGAACTCGTTCCATCTGCTAGTCGCTCGGATCGATGGCGGCACCCTTCAGGTCATCGATCGCTATAAGGAAATGGTCCGTCTTGGCGAGGGGCTGACCGAAGACAACTATCTCGACCCCGAAGTCGCCGAGCGCGCCCTCGCCTGTCTTGAACGGATCGGTCAACGCCTGCGCGGCCTCGACCCCACCAAGGTGCGTGTCGTCGGCACCAACACGCTGCGTCAACTGCGGCCAGAAACGCGTTTTATTCAATACGCCGAGGCCGTGCTGCAACATCCCATCGAGGTTATTGCCGGGCGCGAGGAGGCGCGTTTGGTCTATCTCGGCGTTGCCCATGGACTCGCCATCGGTGACGAGAAGCGCTTGGTGGTCGATATTGGTGGTGGCAGCACCGAACTGATCGTCGGCCAAGGATTCAGCGCCACATTGCGCGAGAGCCTCCACATGGGCTGCGTCAGCATCTCGCGGCGTTACTTTGCCAGCGACAAGATCAACGCCAAGTTGATGGACCGGGCCGAGCTGGCCTGTGCGTTGGAGATTCGCCCAGTCCGCGAGCTGTTTCGCCAATCCGGTTGGACCACGGCGACCGGAAGCTCCGGCACCATCAAGGCCATCGCTGCGGTCATCGCCGCCGAGGGCTGGAGCGATGACGGCATCACCGCCGAGGCGCTGACCAAACTGCGTGAGGCCATGATCGAGTGCGGCAAGGTCTCGGCCCTTGAGCTCAAGGGCCTGAGCGAAGAACGTCGCCCGGTCTTCCCCGGCGGCGTGGCCGTGTTGCGCGCGGTCTTCCAGAATCTCGCGATCGAAACGATGCGGGCCTCGGACGAGGCGCTGCGCGAGGGTCTGATCTACGAGATGGTGGGTCGCGTACACCATGAGGACGTTCGCGAGCGGACCGTCGCGACCCTCTGCCGGCGCTTCGACACCGACCAAGAGCACGCCGGGCGCGTCCGTGGCACGGCACTCGAACTCTACGAGCAGCTGCGCGAGCGCTGGGCACTGGACCACGACAACTATCCGAAGATGCTTGGCTGGGCGGCCGATCTGCATGAGATCGGGCTCGCCGTCTCGCACAGCCAGTATCAGAAGCATGGGGCCTATCTACTGCGTAACGCCGACCTCTCTGGCTTCACCCGCCAAGAGCAAGATGCCCTGGCCGCCCTGGTCTTGGGGCATCGTCGCAAGTTCCCCATCGATGTCTTCATGGCGCTGTCGCGCCCTGCACGCGAGTGCGCGCGCCGACTGACCATCCTGCTGCGGCTGGCGGTCCTGATGCATCGAGGCCGCTCGCCCAGCGCCGAACCCAACCCCCAGGTCGAGGCTGACGACGAGACCCTGCGGCTGCGTTTTCCGCCGCATTGGCTCGACGACCACCCACTGACGCGGTTGGAATTCGAGGAAGAGGCCACGCGGCTCGCAGCCGCAGGCATCACACTAGATGTTGGCTAAAAACCACGGGCTTGAGGTGCATCACCTCTTGCGGAGTCACCCAACCCAAGCCTGCTTGCTGGTAGAATCCCTAGGGGTGAGGACTCAGGCGCTGTCACTCAGATCTCGCCGAGCCTCGCCACAGGCTTGCCCGATCGTTCGTCAACCCAAGAACGCCAACCACCACACCGAATTAACGGAGGACTCTCAACCATGGCCAAACTCTTTTCCGCAGAATGGATGAACCAGCTCAAAGATGCATGGAACAACGATCCGGAAGTCAGCGGGAAGCTCGCTGAGATCGGCTTCAACTCCATCATTTCTTGTGGGTTTAAGGACGAGGCGAACCCACGAGGCGTCTTTGTGGTCGAGAACGGCGTCTGCGTGCGCGCCGGCGATTGGGCTGATGAGAGCCCGGATTGGGATATGCGCGCCGACATGAAAGACTGGCTGAAATGGGTCGAGAAAGGCATCGGCATGGTCGGCATGGGCACCGCCTACGCCACCGGCAAGCTCAAGTTCAAGACTGGTGATTACGGTGCCATGATCAAGGACCCGCGCATGGCCGGGCCATTCGTCAAAAGCTTCAACCTGATGAAGCAGATTGGCGCAGACGAACTCAGCTGAGCCGGGAGCGCTGCTCCCTTGGGTGGCGCTGGGCTGAGCCTGGCGCAGCGCCATCCCAACGTCAATGCGGCTGATCTCCGTCTCAGCCTGCTCGCAACCCGCCACCGGCGGGTTTCTTTAGTGCCGTTCAACCAGCAACCAACTTGCTTGATCCTGCGCATTCCTATCAACCTACACACTCGTCTCTTGCGCCATATCACGGACGAAACGACCGTTGCAACGCATCCTTAATGGTCACGCACAGGCCCCTAACGCAGGGCTTGCGCGATTGATCACCGACAGGAGAGCCACCCTATGCGCGGTCACCGCCACGATTCGTCTCCGCGGCTCATCAGCCGATATGTCTTAGCAGGCCTGCTCGCCCTTGTGCTGGGTGTC
Source organism: Lamprobacter sp. (assembly GCF_034860625.1). NCBI lineage: Bacteria > Pseudomonadati > Pseudomonadota > Gammaproteobacteria > Chromatiales > Chromatiaceae > Lamprobacter > Lamprobacter sp. Next base: position 20,209 of record NZ_JAYESN010000024.1, on the reverse strand, counting down.
CCGGCCCAGATGGTCAGCGCCGATGCGAGCGGTTGGCCCACGCCACCGACCACGATCGCCCCACCTCAGATCTCCGGACCGCTGCGTGGCGGTACCGCCGACCACACCAAGTTCGAGGCGCTTAAGGGGCCGTTCGCCAACGGCTCCGAGGTGACCCAGGTCTGTCTCAGCTGTCATACCGAGACCGGCCAGCACTTCATGAAGAACATTCATTGGACCTGGTCCTATCAGGACAAGAACACCGGCCAGCAGCTGGGCAAGCGTTACCTGATCAATAATTTTTGCACCAACTCGCGCGGCAACGAGGGGATGTGTGCGCAATGTCACGCCGGCTATGGCTGGAAAGACGAGACCTTCGACTTCACGGACGAGACCAAGATCGACTGTCTGGTCTGCCACGAGACCACCGGCACCTATTACAAGACCCCTAACTCTGAGGGTAGCCCGGCCTGTTCGGTGATGTTCGAAGGCAAGCCGCCGATCGACCTCGCCGCCGCCGCACAGAGCGTCGACCTACCCCAGCGCGCCAACTGTGGCGCCTGCCATTTCAACGGCGGCGGCGGCGACAATGTCAAGCATGGCGACCTATCGACTGCGCTGAAGCAGCCACCGCGCACACTTGATGTGCACATGGGTGTCGACGGGCTGAACTTTGCCTGCAGCGCCTGCCATGTCACCAACAAGCATGTCTGGGCCGGGAGTCGCTACAACGTGGTCTCGAAGGACACCCAGGGCACCGGACTCCCTGGCCAACGCACTGATGTTGCCACCTGCGAATCCTGCCATGGACTAGCCCCACACCCGGTCGACTCCATCGCGGCCTTCAAGCTTAACGATCATGTGCAGAGTATCGCCTGCCAAACCTGCCACATCCCCGAGTTCGCACGCGGGGGCGTGGCCACCGTGGTCGACTGGGATTGGCGCACCGCCGGCAAGACCCTCGATGGCGAGGGCTATCACGAAGAGGGTTATATCCAGGGTAACGGCGGCCACCGCTATACCTATAAGTCGATCAAGGGCAACTTCGTCTACGACGAGAACATCATCCCCGAGTACGACTGGTTCGATGGCCAGATGGTCTACACCACGATCGACACTCAATTCGACCCCAACGCCGAATCGATCGAGATCAATGGCTTCAGCGGCTCACGCGGGGATGGGCGCTCGCGGATCTGGCCGTTCAAGCGCATGCACACCTGGCAACCCTATGACAAAGGCAACGGCACCCTGGTCTATACGCATCTCTGGGGCGAGGACGAAGCCGCCTATTGGGGCAACTACGACATGGGTGCCGCGATCGAAAAGGGCATGGCCGACTTCGGCCTCGACTACTCCGGCGAGTTCGGCTTCATCGAGACCCTATCCTGGTGGCCGATCACACACATGGTGGCGCCCAAGGAACAGGCGCTGGCCTGCGGCGACTGTCACGCACCGAAAAACAGCCGTCTCGCCGAGGTCAAGGGGGTCTATCTGCCCGGCCGCGACCGCAACCGCTGGGTCGATATCATTGGCACACTCCTCGTCGCTGGCACCCTGGGTGGCATCCTCATCCACGGCGGCATCCGCATCTTCTCGCCGAAGGGAGACCAACACTGATGGCGCTTCGTCACGTCAAGATCTTCAGCATCTTCGAACGCTTCTGGCACTGGTCCCAGATGGTGCTGATCATGCTGCTACTGATCAGCGGCTTCGGTTTGCACGGCTTTCATAAGCTGCTGAGCTTCGAGCATGCGGTGACCCTGCACACCCTGGCCGCCTTCGCCTTGCTGCTGCTCTGGGCTTTCAGCGTCTTCTGGCTCTTCACCACCGGTGCTTGGCGGCACTTCATCCCGACCAGCAGCGGCCTCTGGCAGGTCCTGCGCTTCTACGCCTACGGCATCTTCAAAGGCGAGCGCCATCCCTACCGCAAGGCCTACTGGCGCAAACACAACCCGCTGCAGGCGCTGGCCTATCTGGTGCTCAAGATCGTGCTGTTTCCGGCCATCTGGGTCAGCGGCCTGGCCTATCTGTCCTACTACGCTTGGCGCAATCTGCCCAATGCCCCAGCCTGGCTCGAGAACATCGCGCTGGTGCATACCGCCGCCGCCTTCGCGATCCTCGCGTTCGTGCTCATCCATGTCTATCTGCTCACCACTGGCCATTCCTTCCGCGACCATGTGATGCCGATGATCACCGGCTTCGATGATGTCGACCTCACGCCGGAAGAAGAGGCCTATCTGCGCACCGATGAGCCGTCGCAGATCCGTTAGCGGATCTAATCGATCCGCATAGATAAAGATGACCGACTCAATGTGCTCGGTACATTGCCGACCTCGTCCATATCATCAATGATTCGCCGTGCACTTGGCTTATCGAGCTTTTTCAGCCGTCGCTTGGCCTTATCGGTGTATTCAATCGTCCAAGCCAAGCGCCATCCTCACATCCGCAGCCGAATATACAAGCTCTTCACCCTTGCGCACGCGCTCGAAGGCTTCAGGCAGTCGAACAGATGTCGCCATAATGATCTCCCAAAACAAAAAAGGCTCCTCGCGGAGCCTTTTCCAGTATTGATGCACGAGGAGAAAGCCGCGCTCAGTTGCGCGACTTATCGACCAACTGCTTCTCGCGAATCCAGGGCATCATCTCGCGCAGGCGGCTGCCAACCTGTTCGATCTGATGCTCTTGCGAGAGGCGGCGCATGGCCTTCATCGAGGGTGCGCCAGCTTGGTTTTCAAGCGTGAACTCCTTGGCGAACTGACCGTTCTGGATCTCGCGCAGGATCTTGCGCATCTCCTCGCGGGTCTCCTCGGTGATGATGCGTGGGCCGCGGGTCAGATCGCCATACTCGGCGGTATTGCTGATCGAATAGCGCATGTTGGCGATGCCGCCCTCGTAGATCAGATCGACGATCAGCTTGACCTCGTGTAGGCACTCGAAATAGGCCATTTCAGGCTCGTAGCCGGCTTCGACCAGGGTCTCGAAGCCCATCTGGATCAGCGCGGTCAAGCCACCGCAGAGTACGACTTGTTCGCCGAAGAGATCGGTCTCGCACTCCTGACGGAAGCTGGTCTCGATGATGCCGGCACGGCCGCCGCCATTAGCCGAGGCATAAGCCATCGCGATATCCCGCGCCTTGCCGCTCGCGTCCTGATGCACCGCGATCAGACTCGGCACGCCGCCGCCCTGGGTATAGGTGGAGCGCACCAGATGCCCCGGCCCCTTGGGCGCGATCATGATCACGTCCAGATCGGCGCGCGGCTCGATCTGGCCGAAGTGGATGTTGAAGCCATGCGCGAAGGCCAGTGCCGCGCCCTGCTTGATGTTCGGCGCCACCTGCTCGCTGTAGAGCTTGGCTTGGTGCTCGTCGGGCGCTAGGATCATCACCACGTCGGCACCGCTGACCGCCTCCGGGATGTCCTTGACGGCGAGACCCGCATCAGCGGCCTTGGCGGCCGAACTGGAGCCAGTACGGAGGCCGACGACAACATCGACGCCCGAGTCCTTGAGGTTATTGGCATGGGCATGGCCCTGCGAGCCATAGCCGATGATGGCGACCTGCTTGCCTTGAAGCAGCGAGAGGTCGGCGTCTTTGTCGTAATAAACATTAATAGCCATGATGGTCCTGGTCTCTATCTTGGGTTGATATTCGTGAACGCCGAGCGGCCTCGGCTGAACCGTTGTTAATGGCTGCCTCGGGTCGTGTTACCCTGGGCCGCGCGCCAGAGCGGCGCGGCGACTCACAGCGTCAAGCCCTTGGCGCCGCGCAGGATACCCGTCGGACCGGAGCGCACCACCTCGGTGATCAGCCCCTCGGGCACGGCTTCGATGAAGGCATCGAGCTTGCGCGAGGCGCCAGTCAGTTCGACGATGTAGCTCGCGTCGGTCACATCGATGATCTTGGCGCGGAAGATCTCGGTCAGGCGCTTCAATTCTTCGCGGTCGGGACCGGCGGCCTTGAGCTTGATCAACATCATCTCACGCTCGATGTGCTCGCCCTCGGAGAGATCTTGGAGCTTGACGACATCAATGAGCTTATTGAGCTGCTTCTTGATCTGTTCGACGATGTCGTCATTGCCGCGCGTCACCAGGGTCATGCGCGAGAGCGACGGCTCATCAGTCGCCGCGACGGTCAGGGATTCGATATTGTAGCCGCGGGCCGAGAACAGGCCGGCGATGCGCGACAGCGCACCCGACTCATTCTCCACCAGCATCGAAATGATGTGTCTCATACCTGCTCTCAGGCCTTAGGCCAGCTCCCGCTCGGACATGGTCGGCGGCAGTTCCATCTCGTGATGGCCCTTGCCTGCACAAATCATCGGATAGACGTTCTCGGATGGATCGACGATCACGTCGAGGAAGACGAAGCGATCCTTCATCGCGAAGGCCTCGCGCATTGCTGCTTCCAGTTGATCCGGCTTCTCGACGCGCATGCCGACATGGCCGAAACTCTGCGCCAAGGCAACGAAATCCGGCAGGGCGTCGACGTATGAATGCGCGTAGCGGCTCTCGTAAAAGAATTCCTGCCACTGGCGCACCATGCCCATGTAGCCGTTGTTCAGCAGCACGACCTTGATCGGCAGACTGTACTGCTTACAGGTCGCCATCTCCTGGATGCACATCAGGATGCTCGCTTCGCCAGAGATGCAGGCCACCTGGGCATCAGGGTGGCCGAGCTGCACGCCCATGGCCGCCGGCAGACCGAATCCCATAGTGCCAAGGCCGCCTGAGTTGATCCAGCGGCGTGGTTTATCGAACGGATAGAACTGGGCCGCGAACATCTGATGCTGGCCGACATCCGAGGTCAGATAGAGGTCGCCGTTGGTGACCTTATAGAGCGTCTCGACCGCGAACTGCGGCTTGATCATCGGACTCGAGCGGTCATAGCGCAGGCAGTCGACGCCGCGCCAGGCGTCGATTTGCTGCCACCAGGCCGCGAGCGCGGTCTGGTCCGGGCGCCCGCCGCTTTCACGCAGCACGCCGAGCATGTCGGTGACGACACTGCCGACCGGGCCGACGATGGGCACCTGTACCTTGACGTTCTTCGAGATCGATGAAGGGTCGACGTCGACATGGATGATCTCGGCATGCGGACAGAAGTGCTCGATCTTGCCGGTGACCCGATCATCGAAGCGCGCGCCGATCGCGATCAGGCAATCGGTCTCGTGCATGGCCATGTTGGCCTCGTAGGTGCCATGCATCCCGAGCATGCCGAGGAACTGCTTGTCGGTCATCGGGTAGGCGCCCAGCCCCATCAGGGTGCTGGTGATCGGGAAGCCGAGCGCGCGCACCAAGTCGGTCAGCGGTGCCGCGGCATCGTCCAGGATCGCCCCGCCGCCGGTGTAGAAGATCGGACGCTTGGCATCGAGCATGGCCTCGACCGCCTTACGGATCTGTCCCAGATGGCCGCGCTTGGCCGGGTTATAAGACCGGATATTGAGATCACGCGGGTAGATGTAGGGGATCTTGATCGTCGGATCAGTCACATCCTTTGGGATGTCGACCACGACCGGGCCAGGGCGACCGGATTGCGCGATAAAGAAGGCCTTGCGGATGGTCTCCGCGAGGTCCTCGAGCCGCTTGACCAAGAAGTTATGTTTGACGCAAGGCCGCGTGATGCCAACGGTATCGACCTCTTGAAAGGCATCACTACCGATCACAGGTGTTGGCACCTGACCAGTGATCACCACCATCGGGATCGAATCGAGATGCGCGGTGGCGATGCCAGTCACCGCATTCGTGGCCCCCGGACCCGAGGTCACCAGGCAGACGCCACACTGACCGGTCGCACGCGCGTAACCATCCGCCGCGTGCGTCGCGCCCTGCTCGTGGCGCACCAGAACGTGCTTGATCGCATCGCCACGTTGGAACAAGGCGTCATAGATGTGCAGCACCGCGCCACCTGGGTAACCGAAGACGTATTCGACCCCTTCGTCGATCAACGCCTGAATGGTTATCTCAGCACCGCTCAGCATCGGTGCCTCGGCTGCAGCGCTGGCACCCACAGGCTCCTGGTCGACAGCTTCAGCGGTGTTGGTAAGGTCAGGCCCATCGGCCAGATTGGATTGCACGCAGGCGTCCTCCGTACGGATCGACTCGGCGGCTTTGAGACGCAGAGTTGCGCCCGCAGCCACCGATGCAGCGACCGGTGAGATGTCAAGTATGCCGAGCAGCGCCTCTCGCAACGCCCAGCCGAAAGGCGATAGTTGTGGGGCTCACAAAGGCTTGACAAGGTACCGCACGCCGACTCGGCGCTAGAAACACTGAGACTTGCTTGACCAAGCGAACGTCGCCGCAAGCCCAATCGGCTAGCCCCAAGCGGTAAACAGTCAAAAATACTAAATAACTGCTCCACCGGTCAACTACTTCGGGGAAACCCGTTCACTGAGCACATTGACTGAGCGCCTTCGAAACGACTTGGGCAGCGGGGAGATTTCGATAGACCCCATTTGAGAGATCGCTGAAAATACCGAGGTCGCCTAAAACGGTCTCGGCCAAGCCGCGCCGGGCATGGCAGGTTGTCATCAAGAGGTCCACTGGTCCATGAACACGCTGACTGATTTCAGTGCTCCCGCGCGCGGTCTGATCGTGGCGGCTGCCTTCGCCTTAGTCGTGATCGTCTTGAAAATGGCCTCGTCGCTGCTGGCACCGATCCTGCTCGCGACCTTCATCGCCATCGTCGTGACGCCGGTATTGGGTTGGATGCGGGGCAAGGGCGTGCCGAAATGGGCCGCCTTGGTGGTCATCGGCTTCGTCCTGATCGACATCGGCAGCCTCTTGGCGCTGGTCACCTCCGGCGCCGTCGAGGGCTTTCGCAACAGCATCCCGACCTATCAAGATCGCCTGACCTTGCTTGTGAGCCAGCTCGGGAATTGGCTCGAGGCGGTGGGCATGGATCAGTCAGGCGATGCGGTCCCTAACCTGCTCGATCCGAGCAAGCTCATGGTTGGCGTGCGTCTGCTGTTGTCGAACGCCAGTGGCATCTTCGCCAACGGCCTGCTCGTCCTACTGACGGTTATCTTTATCCTGCTGGAGGCACCGACGCTCTGGGCCAAGCTGCATGCGGCCTTCTCGCTGACGCCCGAGGGTGAAGAGCGCATCCGCCGGCTGTTCAGCTCGATTAACCGCTACATGCAGATCAAGGCGGCGACCAGCTTCGCCACTGGCGTCTGTGCCTATGTGCTGCTCTGGCTCCTCGGCGTCGATTTTGCGATCTTCTGGGCCATCCTGGCTTTCTTCCTGAACTTCATCCCGGTGGTTGGCAACATCATCATGATGATTCCACCCGCGTTGCTGGCGTTGGTCCAGGCCGACCTCTCGACCGCCCTGATGGTCATCATCGGCTACTTGGTCATCAACACCGCCATCGGCAACATCATCGAGCCACGCATCATGGGCAAGGGGCTCGGCATCTCGACATTGGCCGTATTCTTGGCGCTGCTGTTCTGGGGCTGGCTGTTCGGCAGCGTCGGGATGTTCCTCGCCGTGCCTCTCACCGTGACCTTGGTCATCGCCTTGGATGCGAGCCCAACCACCCGTCCCATCGCCATCCTGCTCGGCCCGGAGGTCGAGACAATGCCCCCGCCCGACCAGGTCAATCAGCCGGTGCTGGATGCCGTTGCGATGGATGAGCCGACTGATCATGGGCACTGAGTGCTGATCGTCTCTATCGCGCGTCAGGCTGCCCAAGCCATGCGCATGGTGTCACTGGCCTGGAGCTTGTGACGGCGCCCGCATCGGGGCGTGGCAACGCCACGGGGATCTGCGACTGAGATCACGACCTGCAGCGCGGAAAAGGACGATGCTATGATGATCAGGAGCCATGATCATGGCAGCGCGCCAAACAGCTAACCCAGGCAGGACAGGACAGCGTGGCAGAGGATGTTGTAGGAGCGAACCCGCAGACGCAGTCGATCGTCCACCAGGCCTTACGCTGCCCGGTTGGCGCCCTGCAACCGGCGCCCGCGGCGGCGCTCAAGCTGCTGCAGGTCACCCGTTCGGAGAACACCGGCCTCGACGAGATCGCTCAGCTCATCGAGACCGAGCCGGCACTCGCTGCCAAGGTGCTTAAGCTCGTCAACTCGGCCTACTACGGCTTCCCCCAGCGTATCCCGTCGATCCACCGGGCGGCCACCTTGCTCGGGTTATCGACCTTGCGTCAAGCGACCCTACATCTGTTCTTCTACGAGAGCATGATCCAGAGCGACACCAAGCGCGCTTTCGATCGCCTCTTCTTCTGGCAGCACAGCCTGCTAGTGGCCATTCTGAGCCGCGGCATCGCCGAGCGCCTCGGCCACGAGGACCCCGATGAGCTCTATGCCGCCGGCCTATTGCACGATCTCGGCAAAGTCATCTTGGAATCGCACGGCAAGCTCAGTTACAGCGAGTTTCTCAGCACCGCGGGCACCAGCGGCAAGGCCACAGGCGACGATGAGCGCCTCTTCTTCGGCATCGCTCACGACCGTCTCGGCGCGCTGCTGAGCGAGACCTGGGGGCTACCCGACGTCGTCTGCCGGGCTCAAGCACTGCACCATTGCGGACTCGCGGAGAGCCATCTGGAGAGGCCGCAAGCCCAAGAGGTCGCCATCGTCGCGCTCGCAGACTTCATCGCCTGGACACAAGGCCTCGGCTCGGTTCGCACCTACACCAGCCCGTCTCTAGCGCCTGAAGTACTCGAGCTGATCGAGCTGGAGCAGCTCGGGCTCGCTGATCTACTCTCCACGGCGGATCAAGAAATGACCGAGATCGCCACCTTCTATGGACTGCGCTTCCCATCCCCGTTACAACTGCGCGCCAATGTAGTGACCACCGCGCTGGCCCTGGTCAACGCCAGCCAGTCCGCGACCCACCCTGTCGGTCGTCAACCGATCAAGAGTGCCACTGCCCCCCACCAGAGCCTCAGCCCTGACGTCTTCGTGCCGCAGACACTGCGCGCGCTGCAGCAGGAATTCGCGCTCTCGCATCTGCTCCTGATGCAGGTCGAACCGAAACGGCGCCGCTTCGTCGCCACCCATGGGCTGCCCGAGCTACCGCAAGGCGGGCAGCCGCCGGGCGTCCAGATCGTCTTCGATCGGCTGGCCGGCGACCTGATCCTCTGTCTGCGCAAGCGCACTGCGGTGATGATCCACGACACCCCGCCCAATCACCGCTTCTTGAGCCTGCTCGGAGCGTCCGTCGCAGCCGCCATCCCGGTGATGAGTCAGGGACGGCTGCAAGGCATCATCTGCCTCTACGACCCCGAGTCGCAGCGGCCCCCGGAACCCTCCGTGCTGCATGAGATTCAAGGCGTCGCCGGCGAGCTTGGCATCGCGCTCGAGCGCAGTCGCTTGTTCGCAATGGAGCGTGCCAAGGCGGAGATCGATGCCCTGACCCGACTACCCAACCGCAGCGCCGTCGACCGTTTCTTACAGGAAGCCTTCGCGCAACTCTCCTCCGGGCGTCATTTCGGCATCGGCTTGGTCGACATCGACCACTTCAAAGCCTTCAACGATACCTTCGGCCACCAAACCGGCGATGATGTGCTGCGTATCGTCGCCGACACCATGCGCGGCTTGACCCGTCCCGGCGACTTCCTGGGCCGCTACGGCGGCGAAGAATTCCTGTTTGGCCTGATGTCACCCAGCGAGTCAGGCGCTGCCAGCTACGCCGAGCGTATCCGCCGCGAGATCGCTCGACGCGGACGGATGCTTGAGGCCCGTTTTTCCGGCCACCCGCTCAGCGTCAGCATCGGCATCGCCCATTCCAGCCACGGCTACGTGGATACCAAGAGTTTCGTCGCTGCGGCTGACAAGGCCCTCTACACCGCCAAGTCGTCGGGACGCAATCGCGTCTGCGCGGCTTGGACCCAGGGGACTGCGGCAGGCGCGCACTGACCCGTTGACCGCGATCGCCAACCGTTCCTACTATCCCCAAGACACTTGGCGCAGCCACTGCGACAACCTCCTGACCCGCCCAATTCCTCACCTGGGGCATCGTTGTTGATAGCGCTGGTGGTCCTGATGCTGACCTGGATAGTCTGGCTGTCCGTGCGACCTGACTTACAAGGTGCCTGACTCAAACCTTAGCTTGGAGACAGATGCCGATGCCATACCTGCCGCGACCCGATGAAGACCTGCTCCAGCGGCATCTGCGCGAAGTGCGGCAATTACTGACAAAACAGCAGCTGGTTGAGGATGTGACACGACGACAGCGCATGGCGCATCAGCGACTGGTCGAGAACATCACCCATCGGCAGAACCTGGCGCGGCTGCAGCGCAAACTGGACCGCCTCCATCCGGCAGATATTGCTTACATCCTCGAGTCGCTGCCATTGGATGAGCGGCTTTACGTCTGGGATCAGGTCAAAGCGGACAAGGATGGCGACATCCTGCTCGAGGTCTCGGACGCGGTGCGCCCAAGCCTGCTCGAGAGCATGGACCCTGACGAGCTCAAGACCGCGGCCGAGACCCTGGATGCCGATGAGCTGGCCGATCTGATCCCGGATCTGCCGACGGATCTCGCCCAGGAGGTCTTGACCGCCCTCGATCAGCGCGAGCAAGCGCGGGTCCGCGAGGCGATGTCCTATGCCGAGGACACGGTCGGCGCCTTGATGGACTTCGATCTGGTCAAGGTCCGCGAGGATGTGACGCTGGAGGTGGTGGCGCGTTATCTGCGTCGTTTCGATGCCTTGCCAGATCATACCGATAAGCTGTTCGTGGTCGATCGTGATGAGCGCTTGCGCGGTATCCTCACGCTTGAGGCGCTGCTCATCAACGAGCCAGAGACCCCCGTCAGCGCGGTGATGCAGGCCAGTGAGCTGATCCTGTTTCGCGCCGAGGATGAGGCGCGCCAAGCCGCGCATGCCTTCGAGCGCTACGATCTCGTCTCGGTGCCTGTCGTCGACAAACAGCGGCGTCTGGTCGCCAGGCTCACCGTCTCCGATGTGGTCGACTACATCCAAGAGGAGAACGAGGCCGAGATCCTCAGCCAGGCCGGTCTGGAGGAAGAGGAGGACATCTTCGCGCCAATCCTACGCTCGGTGAAGAACCGCTGGGCCTGGCTGGCGATCAATCTGATCACCGCGGTGATCGCCTCACGCGTGATCGATCTGTTCGAGGGCTCGATTGCGCAGTTGGTCGCACTGGCAGCCTTGATGCCGATCGTCGCCGGCATCGGCGGTAATGCAGGCAATCAGACCATCACCATGATTGTGCGCGCGATCGCGATGGGGCAGGTGCAGCCCTCGGCTTGGCGGCGGCTGATCGTCAAGGAGCTGGGCGTGGCGCTGATCAACGGCCTGGTCTGGGGCGGCGTGATCGGCGTCTTTGCCGGGGTGGTCTACCAGAATCTGCAACTGGGGGTGGTCATGGTCGCGGCAATGACATTGAATCTGCTCCTTGCAGCAACAGCAGGCGTGCTGATCCCACTGCTGCGCCAACGCTTGGGTCGAGATCCTGCGCTCGGCAGCTCGGTGATGATCACGGCCCTGACCGACTCCGGTGGATTCTTTATCTTCCTCGGGCTGGCAACGTTATTTCTGTTGTAGCGTGCAGACCGGAGCGCGCAGTTTAGCCGCCTAACCTGCCGGCTTGTGACATCAAGTAACGTCGTCGGTATCATCCTGGGTTTGGGTCAGAAAGGAGCAGTCAGTTGCAAAAAAGGAGTTCAGGGCTTGCCGCCTATGCGTTGTTAATGGGCCTATCGAGTCTTCTCCTGGGCCTGTTTCTCTGGACGTCGTATCAGCGGACCTTGGAGCTTCAGGAGAGCCGCCTAGCCTTCTCCTCTGAACTGATCGCTGAATGGATTCGCGGCGCCTTCGTCGCCTCGGACTATCTGTTGCGGGACATGGTCGCCCAGATCGACCCGAATGCACTGCGCTACCCGCATCCCAATCCCGAGGCCCATGCCGATCTGAGCCAGCGGCTCGAGCAACGCCGCAAGACCTTTCCCCACGCCTTCCTGTATGGCGCGTTCAACCGACACTGCGTCGTCACACAGGGCAATGGCGATCTCGGTTATGACGCCAGCGATCGCGAATACTGTCAGCGCTTGCAGGCTGATCCTGAGCTCGACAGCCTAGTCACGCGGGGCTATCGCGCCAATGTCGGTCCGGTGAATGTGACCCACGCACGCGCCCTGCGCGCCGAGGACGGGACCTTTCTCGGCTTGGTGGCGATCGCCCTGAAGACCGACTTCTTCAGCCAATGGCTGGCCCGCATGGGGACGGGTCGCCTCGATTCCCTCGCGATTGTGGATGACCAGCACATGCTGCTGGCACGTTACCCGCCCTTGCCGCAGGCGATCGGGCAGTTGGTCGATAACCCAAACTTGAGCGACTTCCTGGCCTCCGACGAGCCGTTTCGGGTTGCCTTGGTGCGCTCTCCACTGGACCAAAAAAACCGCTACTTTGGTTCACTGAAGGTTGAGGGGACGCCCTTCGTGATCATCTTAGGCATCGATCACGCCGACTGGTTGGCGGACTGGTATCGCCTGGCCGGGCTGGCAGTGTTGGGCTGGATCTTGATCATGGGGTTGGGGTTTATAGCCCTGCGCAACTACCTGCGTTTGCTCGAAGGTCGCAGCGCGTTGCAGCAGCAGGCGCGCACTGACTCTTTGACTGGGATCGCTAACCGTTTCTACTTCACGACGCTGGCGGAACGCGAGATCGCGCGGGCGCAGCGTGCTTGCGGCTGGATCTCGCTGCTGTTGCTCGATGTCGATCGCTTCAAGACCATCAACGATAGCCATGGTCATCATGTCGGTGATCGCGCCCTCAAGACCTTTGCCGCCTGCTGTAGCCGTGTCACCCGCGCCGAGGACGTCGTTGGCCGTTGGGGCGGTGATGAGTTTGTGGTGCTCATCAGCCAAGATCAAACAGCGGCGCTGGGTCTCGCCGAGCGCCTGCTGGAGGAGATCCGGACAGCAAAGATCCTCAATGATCAGGGCGAACCTCTGAGCCTAAACGCCAGTATCGGCGTCGCCTGCTTGCGTGCCGATCACCCTCTGGACCTCGATGCCTTGCTGCATCAGGCCGATTTGGCCATGCTGGATGTGAAGCGAACCGGGCGTGGACGGATTGGAGCCCTGTCAGACTCGGCCGCCTTGAGCAGCGGTTAAACCCTCATCCTAGCGATCGGCTATGCTGCCGACCTAGCAACCCACTGCAGCGATTTCTGCGATGCCCACTCTTATCATCAAGACCAACGCCACCCTTGAGTCAACGGCAACCGAGTCGTTCATCAAACGCGCCTCCGCCCGTGTCGCCGAGCTGCTCGGCAAGCCGGAGCGCTACGTCATGGTGATCCTCGAGCCAACCCCCGCCATGTGCTTTGGCGGCGAGACCAGTCCCCTTGCCTTCCTGGAGCTGAAGAGCCTGGGGCTGCCCGAAGATCAGACCCCAGCACTCTCGGCTGCACTCTGCGAACTGCTCGACGAGACGCTCGAGATACCCTCCAACCGGGTCTACATCGAATTCGCCTCACCGCCACGCCACCTGTTCGGATTCGACGGCAAGACCTTTTGATCCAAAGAGGAATGACAACGCGCCGCGAAAGCTTGGGTCCTGCTGCGGGCCTTGATCATTAAGTTCGTTGCGCCAGGCAAAGCCTGGAAGGAGGGGAAGAGAGCGAACGGATAAGCGAATCGGAAACTCCTTGTTGCGGCCCAACGGGTGCAAGTCCCGAGCCGGTAAGGACTGACCATCCACCGGAACCGAGTGTGGCGTGGTGCGGGAGTGATCCCGCCTGCGAAGCGAACACAGGGGGCGTGTAGGCTGTGTGATAGAGCCCCGATACTGATGTCAGCGGAGCCGACGTAGTCGAAAGACCGGAAGGCAACCGTCTCGACATTGAAACGGTCTGATGACGAGACTCCGCCGGGGTCGAAGAGCAGGGCATGCACGCACGGGTCGCCCAGGAACCTGGGAGGGCTCAGTCGTTCCTTGAGTGAAACGCGGCGCGGGCACCGCGAGAGAAGCGGCCCAGGTCTGTCGGTGAAGGTCCACCCGGCAGGAGCAAACAGGACCGACCTCAAGGTAGCACCAAGCGAAGGCCAGAGGTGCGGTGCGAGGGCGGCTGAGCAGTCAGAGTCGGCTGATCGTACCGCCGAGCGTGGGGAACGCACCCGAGCGGACCCACGGGAGGGAAGCGGCCGATCGGTTGAGACAACATCGGGAGGGACAGATGGCGCAAACATTGAGTTGCGAGACCATCACAACGAAACAAGCGATGATCGCGAATCTGGCGAGACAGGCACCCGAGATGGTGCTGACCACGTTGGCGCACCACATCGACCTGATGTGGCTGGAAGAAGCGTACCGGCGGACGCGCAAGGATGGCGCGGTGGGTGTGGATGGCGTCACTGCCGAGGCGTACGAAGCCCGGTTGCACGAGAACCTGAGCGACCTGCTCGATCGGTTCAAGAGCGGCCGGTATCAGGCGCCACCGGTGCGGCGCGTCTACATCCCGAAAGAGGGAACGGCGAAGAAGACCCGCCCGATCGGCATTCCCACTCTGGAAGATAAAATCCTCCAACGGGCGGTGCTGATGGTGTTGGAGCCGGTCTACGAGCAAGACTTTCTGGACTGCTCTTACGGCTTTCGCCCGGGTCGCAGTCCCCACCAGGCGCTGCAAGCGCTCTGGGATGGGGTTATGGACCTGCGCGGCGCCTGGGTGATCGATCTCGACATCCAGGACTTCTTTGGCAGCATGGAACGAAGCCATCTGCATGCCTTTCTTGACCAACGGGTACGAGACGGCGTGATCCGTCGCGTGCTGGGCAAATGGATGCAAGCCGGGATCATGGAAGACGGGGTGATCAGCCAACCCGAGCGGGGGAGTCCCCAGGGTCATGTGATCAGCCCGCTGGTGTCGAATCTTTACCTGCATGAAGTCCTGGACCGCTGGTTCGAGGACACGGCCAAGCCGCGCCTGCGCGGGCGGGCCTTTATGGTCCGCTTTGCGGATGATGCGCTGCTGGCCTTTGAGCGGGAAGATGACGCCCGGCGGGTGATGGAGGTCTTGGCCAAGCGCTTGGCGCGCTTTGGGCTGACGCTCCACCCCGAGAAGACCCGCCTGGTGGACTTTCGTCGTCCGCCCTGGCGGCGAGCAACGCGGCGCTCGCAGCGCGGGCGCAGCTTCGAGTTGCTCGGCTTTACCCATTACTGGGGACGCTCCCGAAAGGGACATTGGGTGGTGCAGCGCAAGACGGCCAAAGCCCGCTTCAGTCGCGCCGTGCGACAGATCGGGCAGTGGTGCCGCCGCCATCGGCATCTGTCGGTGGCGGAACAATGGAAGGCACTCAGTCGCAAACTGCTCGGCCATGACGCCTACTATGGAATCACCGGTAACGCGCGAGCGTTGGTTCGGTTCCGACAGGCGGTGCGCCGTGTCTGGATAAAGTGGCTGAATCGCCGCTCCTATCGGCCCTCGCTGAACTGGGAGGCCTTCAACCGACTGCTCCAACGCTACCCCCTGCCGCCCATCCGCGTCGTTCATAGCCACTATGTCGCGTAGCGACTGCTCAACCGAGGAGCCGGATGCGTAATGTGGCGTTGCCTGTTATGTGGCGTCCCGTCGCGCAGAGGCCGTAGATACTGATCTACGGCCAGCCCGGGCGCCACATAAACGACGCCTACAACGATTGGAGAAATGCCATCAAGGAGGCGTCGTCAGCCCAATGCTTCCCAGGTATCGTATCGCCTGTGAGGTCGCATTTTTCTAACGCCTTGGCCTTCATCTCCAGGTCGAACTCGGCATAGACGTGCGTGGTGTTGATCGAGGCATGCCCGAGCCAAGCCCTGATCGTATTGATATCCACGCCGGCGCGCAGGAGGAAGACGGCGGTGGTATGGCGAATCGAGTGCGGGCTGACGCGCTTACTCGCCAGCGAAGGGAACTCGGCCGCTGCTTTTTGAGCGCAACGCTCCACCAGCGTGTGGATGCCAAAGCGCGTGATCGGTTGGCCGCATCGGTTAAGGAACACCGCCTCGGTCGGCGCGCGTTCCGCCACCAAGGGCGCGAGCGTCTGCACGGTCGTCGACCAAAGCGGGCAAAAGCGGATCTTGTTGCCTTTGCCGAGCAGCCGGGCCGAGGGTTGAGCCAAGTCGAGGTCGGCAATCATCAGCCCGGCCGCCTCACTCGCCCTGGCCCCTGAGTTGAACAGGAAGAGCAACAGCGCATAATCGCGCCGCCCTTGGTGAGTCGTGCGATCCGGCGCCCCAAGCAGGGCATCCATTTCCGGTTTTTCCGTACATTATGTGGCGTGCTACATAAGATGCGGTAGTCCCGCATGTCCGGATCTGTGGGAACCGCGGGTGCGTCAGCACCCGCGGTGACACGGTTCCACCCCTCTCACGCGGCCATCGGCGTGAGGTAGGAGACCTTCGGCGCGCACGCTCGTCGTCGGCGTGGCCGGGGTGGCAGAGGCACCCGCTCGAGCAGTTGCTCGAACAAGGGCGGGGGCGCCCGGCCAAAGAAACGCTCAGCGGCGGTGGTCTGATCCGCACGGCGGATGTAGAAGTTGTGTACCGCCGTCAGGGCGGAGAGCTTACGTGCACTGAGGCGATGGCAGCCGTGGTGGAAGAGGGAGAGCTGACCGTTGCGCCCCTCCACAGCAGAGCTCGAGCGCTGGAACAGGTTGGCGCAGTCGCTGGCGACCTGCTCAATCTCCGCGCGCTGAGTTGCCTCCAGGGCTTGAATGGGGTGATCTGCCGCGCGCAGCGGTGCGAGCCTCTGCGCGCTCAGTGCCGCGAGGCATTGACGCGCCTCGGCTCCCGAGCATTTTGTTGCGACGCGTTCAAGGTAGATCGCCGGGATCCGTTGCTCGAGCACGGCGGTCTCAAGGTCGGGCGCCAGGTTGAGCGCCTCGACACGCTGATGCACGGTGGCAAAAAAGAAGGCGATCGTTGTCAGCAGGGCCGTGTTCAAGCGCTTGGCCTTCTGTAAGTGGGCACGGGCGCGTGCCGGCAAGTCGGCCGCCTCGGCGAGGGCCTCCAAGCGTTGCCAGATCGCGTTCAGCCGTTCTCCCAAGCGCTCAGGTGGTTGCGCCTCACCGCGCTCCAGATCAAAGGGATGGTAGGCTTCGCCGAGGGCGCGGATCAACGTCTTGGCCTCCTCCTGACGCGCCTGCGTCTGATCCCGAGCGACGGCCGCGGCGGCCCACCGCTGCAGGGCACCTTGGATGCGCTGAGCAAAGGCCGGCGGACGCCCCGGGCCATGGCGCTGCTGGCGGTACGCCTGTTCGGCCTCGCGCTCGGCCTGCAGTTGTGCCTCAGCCGTGGCCACCTCGGCGTCGGCCTCGCGCACCGCCCGCGCCAGTGACAGACCGGTGCCCTTGGCCACCTCGTGCTGCAGATGGAACAGGTCCGGGGAATGCTGGGCCTGATGATCGTGCTCGATGTGCCGGCGCAGCGCCGTGGCTTCATCCGAGGTGCCCTGCACCAGGGTGATCGGCAAGCCCGCGCAGGCCGCGGCCAGCGCCTGGGTCCAGGTCGCCGCGGTGCGATCCTCAGCGTACTGCTCCAACAGGATGAAGTTCGAGACCGGCTCGAGCGCCACCAAGCAGATCGCCGGGTGGAAGGTCTCGTCTTCGCAGACGGTCATCTGCCGGGGGGCCATGCCGGCGGCCAGCGCCTGGCGCTGCTCGGCGGCGATGTCGACCACCGCCTGCTCGAGCGCGGCATTCAACGCCTGCTGGCTGCCGTAGGAGGCACCGACGAAGGCCGATAAGCCGCTCAACTCCAAGACCTCACTGACCAGGCGCACGCCGCCACCGGCGCGCAGCGTAATGACGAAGTGGATCGCCAGCACCAACTGATGCAGCCAGTGCACACCGGCTTCGGTGGCGATGAACGCGGCTAACGCCGCCGGCGCGTCGCCAACCGCTAGCGCCGAATGCGACCAATCGCGCAAGGTACTGCGTGGGCAGCCGATCGCGGCGGCCGCTTGGCGTTCGCTCTGAGCTGCGGCGCACGCGCTGGCCGCTGCGGTGAGCGTCTGCGCCCGCTCCAGACGGGTCGCGGGCTTCATCGCGGCGCCTCTGGCGAAGCCGCCAGGACTGGGCTAAAGTCATCAGTGGCAGAGCCTTCGAACATCTCTTTCGACCCTCGGTGAGCTTCCACTTCCAAGGGTAAGAGATTTCGGAGGGTCTGCCATCCCCCTTCTGGGTCATCTCGCAGCGCCGCACTGGGTTTTGGACGGAGTTGTGATCAAGGCCGCATTTACTGCGATTTTTCGGACATAACTCATCACCTCATCGGGTATCAAACGTGCATCGGAAAGCCAGTCTGGTTTCATAGTAAATCTCCTTAATATGGGATTTGCTCGATGTATTTGACCGCCGTTTAAGATTTTGGTTCAATTAGAGCAGCCCTTTTAAGGTGCATAAAAGCAACATTTAAAATCAGCGACTTACGATTCCATGTGAATCTGCCGGTCACCGAACCACGCGATCCGTCGCAAGCACCTTGACGAAGAATCAGGGGCTTGCAGTCAGGTGAATTTCGTCACCTTAAAAGGGCTGGATTGAAGATCTTGGCATAACGGCGGATGAACTCGGCTTCAGTCTGGACCCTTAGCTTGCCGTTGACGACGAGCGAGTACCTGACCATGGTAGCTATGCGCTTGATCTCATGGTCTTTGACGGCGGTCTATAATGGCTCGAAGAAAGCTTGTACCTCGGCCTCCGTGAGGCCAATTGCGGAGAATCTGTCCTCGCTTGAGGCCCAATTACTGGCAGCACCATGAGCGCGAGGAGACCAAGGCGAGTGAAGGTACGCGGAAATCGTTTCAGAGGTGAGCAATTCATCTACTGTTCTCCAAGTAGCGTCTGAATCCGTTGCTGTAGTTCAACGAGGAGTGATCGTTCCTGATCGGTCAGTGGCTTTTCCACCAGCGTTGCGATCGCTCCGATCGCTTTGCGGATGTTGCGTTCTTCTATGTTTATCCCGGTCAGTTCTTCTGTCGCTCCCTTTTTGTTTTTTCCTGCATCTCGAACTCGGCGAATATCCGCAATCGTCAGATCCGAGTTGCGGTAACGCTTCCACAGACGCCTGACTACCGGTTCATCCTTGATGCTAGAGAGTTCAATTAGAATCGATTTTGGCGTATCAGCTACAACGCTCTCCTGTTTGATGTCATCCGGTAGCGCTCGGATCTTCAACAGCTGATTGAGGGATGCACGGCCCATCCCTAGCATCGCCGCGAGGTCACCTTGCGATAGCTCGGCCTCAGCCAGTAGGGTCGCAACCGCATCGGCCTCTTCGAGCGGTTTCAAGTTCTGCCGCTGGATATTTTCGATCAGCGCCGCGGCTCGCGCATCGAGATCATCGCGCACAATCGCCTCGATGGTCTCAGCGTTGTTTATCCGTGCTGCTCGCCAACGGCGCTCACCAGCAATGATGATGTAGCCGGTACTGTCAGGATTGCTACGGACGATGATTGGTTGAATCAGCCCTTTCTCCTTGATCGTAGCAGCAAGTTCTTTGAGTGCGTCCTTATCGAAATGCTTGCGCGGTTGGTTTGTATCTGGCTCGATCTCATCGAGTCGGATGGTTGCAACCACGGGTGCATTCACGATGGAATTTCCAAATAATCCGTTCATTATTCACCTCGACTTTAGGACTTTTCGGCCCCTTAGGCCGTCGCGGCAAGCTGATCGAGCAAGCGCTTTAGGCACTGGGGTGATATTTGGACAGGGTCTTGCGCGCTGGCTGAGTTGTCGAAATAGGTTTCGCCCCAAATCCGGCGCCGGACCAAAGCCAGGCAATCGGAGCACGTTGCCTCCGGCTTGAGGTAGCAGGCGCTCGAGCGCGCCAGGGTGGACCAGTGCTCCCGCCAGCGATGCACCATCAGACAGACTAGCGAGAACAGGACCATGCGCTCTGACGTGGTGCGGGCGATGGCCAAGTCGCTCCACTGGCGCTGGATTGCCACGACTCGAGCGCACCGCATCCCGATACACCCCCTTTGGCTCGGATGCGCGGCCCGAACTGCTGTTCCAAGGTCTCGTCAACCACCATCACGATCGGCAGACTGGACGGCAGCAGGGCCAGCAACAGCCTCAGTAGGATCTGCGCGCCGCGCAGTCCCGACCAGCGCACGCGGTTGAGCACCCGATAAGAGCGCTCGAAGCGCCGCTCGCCCGAGCGGCCAATCGCGCGCAGCGCTGCAGCCACGGTGCGCGGCCCCTGCGCAAGCAGGGTACCGATCACCAATACCTGGGAAGGCGCTCAGCTCGGGCGCGTGAACAGCACGGT
>NZ_JAYESN010000023.1:0-59524 GCF_034860625.1 Lamprobacter sp. | reverse complement strand
GCGAGTACACGACTCGGGTGACTTCATCTCCGATCGCAAGCCCCGGAATGGACAGGCAGTAAAAGCCTCCTTCTGCGAGTCGAGACATCGTCGCTGCTATGAAATGCCCGCGCTTTCTCTCATAGGCGACAACCCGCGTGGCGACCGGCTGCCCTGCATCCACCACATAACCCTCAATGGTAGGTGGTGACACGATCGCCTGAACGACAAGCATATCAGCCACGGCAGGGCGTTCCGCGCCTAGTACAGCCTGAACCGCGAGTGTGTCAACACTGGTCGTGTACATGATATTAGGAGGCTCGGACAATCAGCTCGGCACCATTTAAGTCCATTGGGCCGGTCCAAGCGGGGTTGTTGTGGCGCATCCAAGTGTGAGTGTGGGGTGCAATCACTGTCCCGACCGCTAGTGGGCCTGAAAACGACTCCTGTCCATCCGTCGACCGAAGTCCGAACTCAAGGCTGCTCCCATCGCTTGTCGCTACCCGACCACCCGCCACTGCAGCAATGATTCCAGGCAAGTCAAATGTGCCAACGGGCGACAAGACCACACTATGCGAAGCCGGAGCAGTGTCGAGCGTCAGCAGTGCGCCATCGGGGTCAGCTTCAGCGACAGCCGTGTAATCCCCGGTGCCGTCGAGATAGGTGCCATCTGCAGTCGGGACATAGGTCGCCACGCGCATGTGCCGCGTGTCGAAATCCGCGACGACCAGCTCAGAAAAACATCCTAGCCCCGCGGTCGTGCTTTCGCTACTCGTCCCTAAACGGAATGAGGCGATGTCGGTCAGCGGCTCCCCAGGCATCGTTAAGGCTTCGATCAGCGCCCCATTCTCGTAGAGGTCAAGGCACCGCGACCCGCCATCATCGGTGTAGAAGTGGAAGTCGTAAGCGGTGAGAGCGGATGGGAGGAACAAAAGACTGCGATTCGGGGAAACCACACTCCCACTCGGGGCGTACAAACGAATCGCGGGGCTGTAGCGATACCCCGCCGACTCGGCAACAAGGTTCCCGCTCGAATCCAAAGCACAAAATATGTTCTGCGCTAGGTCGTGCTGGTGTTCGTAGGTTCGTTCCAGCTGCCACATTACATGCAACCACAACCCCCCGCTGGAGTCGGGGGTTGAGAGATCAACCGCAGGTTCCACAGGGATGTTGACGAACATCCCTGTGCCCACAGCAATCGCACAGCGCGAATAGTTGGGATCAAAACAGGCAGAATCTGTCGTGACTGTTCCGCTATGATCCGTCAGTGCCGGATCACCGCCAATGTAGTACACCTGCATAACAGCCCCCTACACGTTGCCGTCAAGGATCGACCCAGCGGTGACCTCTACGGTGGCGTTCAGAACAATCGAAGTAGCATTCAGGACAAGCTGCCCACCTCCCGCGACCTCAGAGACGTCAATGTCGGCAATAAACATCCCGTCCGCATTCTTGATCCGCCCCCAGGTGGCCGACCCACCGGCGACAGCGGTAGCAGGGGAGAAGGCATCGAAAGTCAGCGCCCCATCGGCTATCGGCGTAGTCGTGCAAGGGTCGGCGAATAGGACCGTCGCCAGCAGAACCTGATCTGTAATCGCCCCGCCTTTAGTGGCTGGGCGCACGCCGTCGTAAATCTCGATGGTCGCAGGTCCAGTACCGCTATTGATTGCATCCGCGACCGCCTGCATACGAGCGTTACGAACGACGTCGTTTAAGCTAAATCCCATGTGTTAGCCCTCGGTTAAGTCGTGCTTAATGGTGTGCCCGCTTTCTTCGTCGCGGTGTCGACTTGCGTCTTCGCGGCCAATGAGGCGAGCATCGCCTCACGATGCGACATGGCACGCTGCGCATTCGCCGCATACTCCGCGTCCTTGCTATAAGCGCGATACAGGATGTAGTCGAGGATGGCATTCGCGTAGGAGTCGACGATCTGGATCGTCTCTGCCGTTGCCGGGTCCATCAACTGTGCCTCCGTCAACACATGGGCGGTCGGCACCGACGAGTACACAACCTCCAGCTCTGCTGAGGCTGACGCAGGTGGGTACACCAAGAACTCGCGCGGAAGCAGAGGATCGAACATGAAGTGCTCGATGTTGACGCTCGGAGACTCCGCGTGCCACCCACGGCGCTGATCATCCAAAATGTCTCGGGCAATCAGCCGCACCGCCTTCCTAGCGGAAGATGAAGCAAGGTTGCGCACCACATCGATCAAGCGAAGCGCGTTTGGAAAGACATTACCGAGTCGCTGTCTTGTGCCTTCCTCACAAGCGAATGTCCCTGCCGCCGTGTTTGCGTCAGGGCGCAGCAGGGTGATCTCCCGGTACGCATCGTTGAGCCAGTGCTGAAGCTCAACCCACGGCCAGCGGGTGCCCGTCGTGTCTTGGAGAATGATCTGCGCCCTCTGGGTGAGGTCGACTACCTTAACTGCTGCCATCAAAACCTCACTGGCTGCACGCGCAGCTCGATCTGTCGAAGATCATGGGTCTTTGCGTTGGCCTTGGCGCGGTCGAACCGCTGCCGACGCATCATTGCCAAATCCATCGCCGTCCACGTCTTTCCTGGGATGCTGGCAATGCGCCAGTACGCGCCGTCGACCAGAGCGTCTGCCCAGGTCTCGTGCAACCAAGCGGGGATCGTAGTGCTGCTGCGAGACGTCTTGAGTGCACACGCGCCCGTCAGCAAGTACGCAGTGTCCGGGATGGGGTGGAGAACGACTGTATCCGGCGCCTTGATCCAGAAGCTCTGAGGCTTCCCACTACGAGCCAGCACCGTCTTGTCGAGAAATCGGGGGTCGGTGGGGGTTAGCGTGGCGTCATCCGCTCTGAGCCAGAGGACGGATTCGATCGGCGCCACACTGAACAGCTGATACTCTTGGACGCCGGCCTGGGTTGCCGTGGCGTCGAAGGGCTCGCGCCACAGATAGGTCTCAGCTAGGAACTCCGAGGCGGCAGCGGCTAGATGCAGCCGCATGGTCGCGTCAGGCACATCGGGGAGATGCGGCGCGAGGAGCGGAAACAGCTCATCGAGCGAGACCTGGAGCATTATTCAAACCCCAGCTCCGACAGCATCTTGCTGTCAGCGTTCTCGTCGCTTTCCGACTTCTTCAGCCGTCGAGGACGCTTGGGTAGTGCCTCATCCAGCTCGCGGCGCAGCGCCGTTCCGGCTGGTGTGAACTCCATGCTGTCGCCATTCAGGCGACCCAGCTCGACCCATTTCTGGCCCTCGGGCCGATACCGAGCCCGCCCCCGGACGATTTCACCGCCGACCTTCTCAACCAGCTCGTAAACATTCATCGCTTTGTATGCCCTAACAAATTGGGGGCTTGTTAGCCCCCAGTATAGCAGTGATTGACACGTCTAGCGCGTCAACCTCTTACGGCGTGCCGACCTGAGCAACAACCAGGGCCTCGGGCTTCACGATCTTGCGACCGTAGATCGCCAGGCCGCGCACGATGTCGCCGAAGTCGGTCGGGTCACGCATCGGCTCGGTCTTCTCGATCGAAGCCGCAAAGCTCAGCGCGTGCTTGGTGCCGGCGACGATCATCCGGCGCGGCTTCGCATCAGCCACAGCGGCGCCACCGGAGGTTGGCGAGCGACCGGGCACATACGCCTTACCTGCCTCAGCGCGTGGGAGCAAGTTGCTCACATAGGCCGAGAACCGATCGATCATGCCGATCTTGCCGGTGCGCTGCATCGACGTCGAATCGCCCGAGAAGTAGGACGCGGCGATGTCGGTCTGCAGGAGCAGGTGGCGATCGTAGGGCGACAAGATGATAAAGCGCCCGTCAGTTGGGATGTTCTGCTCATCAAGCACGGACGACATCCGCAGGATGGCCTGCAAGATGTTGTTAGGCGTGCTGTCATCAAGCGGCGCCGTATCGGTGCCGAGGTTGTAGTGGGCACTCAGCGCGCCCGCTGTCGCACCTTCGTTCTCAGCATCGGGGCCTTCAGTCGCGAAGGCGTTGAAGAACACCTCCTCCTCGATCGAAATCTTCATCTGCTTCGCGGCTTCGTCCGTGAACAGATTCATCAGATCACGATCGGCCTGGTACTGGATGACATCAGAGACCTTCACACCGAAGTAGAAGCCCTGGTCGATCTGCATGTCGAGGTAGTCCGGCGTCGGCACCTCATATTGCAGATTCATACCGACTTCATAGGGCCGGATGTTGATGTCTGGACGCGTGCGAATACGAATCGAGTCGCCCTTGGACTTGAATTGACCTTCCGGTCTGTTACCGCACAGGCTCTTTATCCTATGCTTCTAGTGGTTTAATTCCCGCTAGATCAGACTATATCATCACCAGCCGCACGAAGTCGTTTCGTGCGTTCTCGCGTGTAACACCTTACACACAACCCACCGCGCCTATCATCATAAACAGGTGTGTCGCATGAAAAGCAATGCGAGACTGGTGCTCGGCACTCGTGGGAACTTAGCGCTGCGACGTGAGCAAGTTTGTACAACATGCACTCAGGTACGTGAGGAGCAATAATCGACGCAAACTGATTACTAGCTGATGTGTTCGCCTGGATATAAAACTGCTTACCGGGCGAGCATCGCTTGTTGCACCGAACCTTAAACTCCAAACCGAAGCGATCTTGCAGCCAATCTACAATAACTTGCGCTTCGACTTCTGTACACTGTGTCGCGATGTCCGTAGCCACAGAAGACACAAACCCTCTGCTATTTGTGTTCTTCCTAGCGTGTCCGTCGTCCATATACCAAATGGCCAATCCTTCTGGTGTAAGCATGTCTAGCACTTTTCGCGTAAACAGCTTTTTGCCATTGGGGTACAGCCAGCGATGAACCTGCCCAAAATAACTGTGGTTCTTTGAAAACTGATAAGCGGTATATCTTCCGCCTGGGCCGTTCCTATACGTCGACACCTTCATCGGTCGACACCCAAGAGCCCACGCAAGTCGTTCAGCTTTCCACTCGCAGTATGCGCGTTGAGAAGGGCCGTGCAAAACTCGCAAAGTCCGCTCTTCTCGGGGCAACTTACGATCGTATCGGGTTCGCACCCGAACGTAGCCATCGCCCAAAGCCATACCAATAATTACGCCACGCTTCGCTACATCCATCTTCCACCTCAGTCAAGGCATAAAGCCTAGAGGTAAACACTAAGTCCCTAGTCGTTGAACCTTCCCCGCATCCTTGGGGCTTGGCTGCTGATTCCCGTCTCAGGGTTCCAGCAATTCACCGAGTTTAACGACTACAAAGGTTACTTATAGTCGGTATTCGCCACTTCTGACAGCATGGTGTTCTCGTAGAACTTAACCAGCAGCTTGTCAGCCCACAGATTCGGAATAAAAGTACCCGAATATGCAGGGTTAGTGTTGTAGGGTGCATTAACCGGGTAAACCGGACCTGGGGTTAAGGTAGCCATAGTAGACTCCGTGTTGTGGGTAGTTCACTCACCAGGCTACCTGTTAGGTTCAGTCGCGGACGCGACCTTCCATCCAAGCAGCACTGATCTCCTGCTCTAACGCCGCAGCGGCGTCAATCTTCCCTTTCGCCAGCAACTGACGAACTTGGTTGTACGATTGCTCGGCCTCCTGACGCGTAAAGACGCGGTCTTTGCCTGACTTCGGTGTCGTCGCAGGCGCTGCTGCCTTCGGAGGCTGAACTTGACGCTGTAACTCAGCTTGTCGGTTTGCCACCTGCTGAGCGCGCGCCTGTGTCGGCACAGCACCGTCGTCCGAAGGCTGAATCGTCCTCTTAAACAGGTCGACATACGCCCTTACAGCATTAACGTCGCCCCGCGAGTAAGCCGCTTGCGCAATCGCCCGTCGCGGGCCTTGCAGCATCGGATCGAACTCATCGAGCCAGGCCACCCACCGTGGGTCTTGGTCGACCTGCTGGAAATCTGGCACCGCTTGCAGCAATCGCGCCTCAAAAGACGTGCCCTGGACCTGCTGCATCTGCTGTCGAATGGCCTCGTTCTCCTTGCGCAGCTTTTCCGTTTCAGCAGCTAGCACCTCACGCGCTACGCGTCGCTGCAGATCAACCAAGTCCTCACCAAACGCATCGACATCATCCGCCGTGACCAGCGAGGGGGGCGCCTCGGGCTCCTTGGGTTGATTCGCGCTCGACATCTGACGATGGAGCACGTCCAGTGCGCTGCGCAGCTCGCGTATCTCGTTGTGAAGGCGCGGCACCTCGTTCTGATATTTGCCGCTCAGCGTCTTGTATTTGTGCTCCCAATCGTCGCTTGGAGCCGGTTCGGGCTCGGGCTCGGGCTCGGGCTCGGGCGCAGGCTCGGGCTCGGTGGGAGCCTCCTGAACAGCCTCAGCGGCCTGCCCAGGCTCCGCTGGCGGCGCTTGTGTCGACGCTTCCGGTGGCTCAGACGCAGTCTCAGCGGGCTGCTCTGACGCCGTTTCGGCCTGGTCAAGCTGCTCTTCGTGAAGCCGCAAACGCTTTGCTCGCTCTCGAATCTGTCGGGGTAAATGTGAGTCTGCCATTGGGTTCTCTCGGTTGGAGCCAACTTCGCATGAAGACGCCGATGCGGTCTGTCTCAACGCGTTATGGTCTTCCGTTGTGCCTGGACAGGCGTTCGCTAGAGGTCTCCACTAGCTCGATAAAAGCGCCAAGGGTCGTAATCTTGCCCTGGAGCCGGTAAATCTGTACTTGATCGTCCGCTTTCGTGAGCGCCGCATAGGCGTCCGACATCTCAGCCTTCAGCAGCTCAATCACACCCTCCATCTCGGGGAGTCGCAGACGAGTCAGTGCGGTGAGTTGCGGCCCTGTTAGCTCTCTAGTACGCATAACACGAAGTATTAGACGAAAGACTAACGACGTCAAGCTATTACTTCATGTTAGGTCTTGGAGAAATGAAGTTAGCGTCTCGACCCCCCTGACGAGAGCCGTCAGGATGCGTCGGTGCAGAGCCTGCTCCACCCTGAGCAATCTGCTGCTCATGCGCCATCTTTGCCTGCATCATTGCCTGCTGTTGTTGGGCCTGCATCGCGAGTTGCTGTTGAATCTCTTCTCGGCTCGGGACAATACGCTCCGGGTTGACGTCCAACAAACGAGCGTTTTCGCGCAGTAGCTCAGCAGCCCCCGGCACACCAACGATCTGCTGAGCCAGTGGGGAGCCCAAAACCACCTGAAGGAACTCATTGCGTCGTACCGCCGCCGCCTCGCGTGACACGAGACTCATCGCGCCTCGGGCCACAATACGAACATCGCCGACCATCGCAGGATCGAGGCTATAACGCAGATTGTGTTGGTATAGACGCTCTAGCATGGGATTGATCACGTCATAGTCGACGTTAGACACCACATGCTTGAGGCTTTTTGCGGCGTTGTTAATCAGCATCGACAAGCCAGACGAGGTTCGGCCAGCGCCTGCGACGTGCTCACCGGTCATGTACTTGGGGATGCCCGAATACTCATCAGCCAGGGCGGTAAACTTCTCCATCACACCCAGCAGCTCTGCGGCGTTGGAGTTGGGCTGAAAAAAACTGATCGCCGGACGTGGATCGCTGAAGTCGTTGTAGGTCGACTGCCAAATCTTCCATGGGTGCATCTGGGTGATGTCTTCGTCAGCAGGCAAACGTGACACGTTCACCTCGACTTGAGGGCCACTCGCGATACCCATGTTGTTCGCCAAGGCGCGCGCAGAGGCGTTGGCCATATCCTGCGGATCGCGGACCAAGTCGACCACAGAGTTGCCCCAGAACGCCCCCGGCACCTTCTCGTAGCTCGTCGCGTAGTAAGGCTTGCGGCCCAGCGGATCGTAGTTAAGTACCGCCCGGATGACCGTGTTGTCGACTAGCCATACTTCGCAAGGGTAGGAGAGGAACGGGTCTTCAATCTCCTCTTTAGGCACGCCCCACTCGATGAGGAGCTTGCCCTCCACGCTATCCCACAGCTGGATGGCGTCAATCAGGTCCGCTGTCTGGTACGCGTCTGAGTCCTTGCCCTCCGCTTCAGCCTGGGCGGTGTCGATCCACAACCATTCCCCGAGCCCCCCGGACTCGAACTCGCTGAGCACACTGCGAATGGCATCATCATCGTAGCCCTCCACGCCAATCATGGCCTGAAGGTCTTCGCGGGTAAGCCGATGGCGCTCGATCAGAAAGCCGTCGTCGACGTTGCTCGACCAGGGGGCGGGATAGACCATCATCGGATCAACACGCTCCCACTCTAGGCGGAGCGCCTTCGTCGGCACCATCTCTGCGCCTTCCCATTTCATCTGCGTGCGGTTACGGGGCACAGGGCCTTTGAGAACCGCCGTAGGGAAGGTCACCAGGTCGTCAATGAACTCAGAGAGCGCACGCAGCCAGCCGCCTTCGACAAGCTGGTCCTCGATCTTGTCGGCCATGCGCTCCACGCGCTCCCTGGCCTTCTCCTCCAGCTCATGCGCCGCCTGCGCTTTCATCTTCTCAGCCTGCTCACGCAACGCGGCCTCATCCATGGGGACGCCAGAAGACACAAGCTGGACAAACTGTTGCTGCAGCTTCCGCATCAAGCCCTGAAGCACGTCAGGAGGTAGCTCGGGTTGAGGGGTGTGTTCGAGTTGCCAAGGGCGATCAATGCCAGTTCCCAGAAGCGTCTCACGTAGCCATGCGGCTGCCGCTCGACACTTGACGGAGGTCACGCCAAGAAAGATGTCGGACCCCCCTTGGGCGCGAATCTCGGCGAGCTTGTGCGCGTCATACTCTCCACGGCGACGTCGAAGGTTGTCGCCCATCCGCTCCTCAACAGATAGCTTCGCATCCCGAGCCTCAGCCCATCGATTACGGACGTGGCTGGCGAGGGAGGTAATGAGAGCACGACCTTGCTTTTCCGTGTTCGCTTCACGGACACGACGCGTCTTCTCCTCCAGCGTCTCTTCTTCCTCCAAAGACGCAACTGGGAACATGGCGATGAGGCCCGACATCGTTTAGTGTCCTAACCAGAGTTCGCGTGACTTGTCGGCGCCGCTCTTGCGCTTCGTGGGCGCCTTTGAGGTCTTCTTGCGAGCGGCTTGGTCAGCCTTGAGCTTGGCCTGCTCTTTCGCCGCCCAGGACTTGAGATCGGAGTTGGAGGATTGGCTTCGAGTTGGCTTAGAGGGTGAAGCCTTGGCTTTCGGCTTAGGTGGTGAAGTCTTGGCTTTCGGCTTGGAAGTCGCCCCACCCGCCAGGTCGGCGGACTGGCTGCGTAGCATTCGCTGCTGCTCGGTTGGTCCAAGGTTCACGCCTTTGCCTGCGCCTACGCCTGCGGCGGCTCTGGATGCCTTCGCCCGCTGGCCGCGCCCCCGCACCAACTCGCGATCGGGGTTGGCTTGGACCTTCTTACTCACATCCTGTGCCGCTTTCACCAGGCCGGAGCCGACAAGTCCTGCTGTGGCGACCGGGCCGAGCACTGCACCGGCTCCCCGCGCCGCCGTTTTCCCGAACCCACTCATAGCCGAAGCACGTTGAGCCGCCGTCGTGAGCTTGGGGCCTGCCTTGGATGCGGTCACAGCACGAGAGCCGCGTGTGGTGAGCTGTTTGCCAGACGACCCTCTTGTCGCCTCAGTCTTGGTCGTCTTTGCAGGCGGCTGACCAGCGCCTGATGTGGAGACGCGCGCCTGGACCTTCGATTTAGCGTCTGTCCGCCGCTCTTTCCGGTTCGATACCATATCACTGCCCTCTGAGAAGTGTCAACTGTCAGTGTAGAGCGGTGTTAGGCAGATGTCGAGCGCCGTCCGTGGCTGTTAGGTGCGCTGGCATCCAGTGAGTGTTAGTGTTAGAATTAACTATATTCTTCCGCTGGAGGCCGCAATGCAGCGTATTCTCGACGACCCCGAAACACGAGCAATCCACGCCGCAAGGTGCGTCGCTATGGCCAAAGAGCGTAATACTCGGATGATCGAATATCGCGGCGAAACCAAAAGTATAACAGAATGGGAAAAACACCTTGGTTTGCCAAAAGATATAATATCCAAGCGGCTTAATGACTGCAATTGGTCCGTCGAGCAAGCACTTTCAACACCCGCACCGCCAAAAAACATAGAATACACGTTTGAGGGGCGAACACAGACCCGAGCTGAATGGGCTAAGGAGCTAGGCATCACAACGGCAGGCTTATCAGATAGAGTGCGGAGACTTGGAGTTGAGGCTGCGCTGTCAATGCCGTACACAGATAGGCACAACGCGGAGTCAATGCGGGAGAAAGCGAAACGCAACGGGCGCCCAACATTCAAGCACGAAGGAAAAGAATGCACCATCACTGAACTTGCAGAAGAGCTAGGCACAAACACTCGGACTCTTTGGGCTTTCCTGCAGTCCCATACATACGAAGAAGCGGTGGAGCACTACAATGCGCTAAAACAAAGAAACGGAAAAACACTAAAGGAGATCGCTGAAAGCGTCGGAGTTCCCCCAGGCACATTCGCGCCTTACGCCAGGCGGCATGGAGTCGAGGCGGCAATCGCCCACTATGAAAAAAGGAAAACGCAAGGCCCTTCTATGACAGAGATCGCTAAAAGTCTTGGTGTTAAACCATTCACATTTATGGCTTATGCTAGACGTAACGGGCGCGATGCAGCAGTTAAACACTTTTCCAAAAAGGCGACAGCAGCATGACTGATTTCGTGGCAACAAAAACAATCTGGGAGTTTATCAACGATGATTCCTTTGTTCGAGTGCTTATGGGGCCTATCGGAAGCGGAAAGAGTGTGGCTTGCTGTCACGAAATACTCCACCGGGCCATCAAACAAGCGCCTAACTCTGAGGGAGTACGCAAAACAAGGTGGGGGATTGTTCGGAATACTGTTGATCAACTTCGTTCCACGACACTCAAGACGCTGTTTGATTGGATTCCCCCAGGCGTCTGGGGTGTGTGGAAAGCTAGTGAAAAAGTCTTCTATATTGATGTGCAGCTGCCAGACAGCACTAGGGTAAAATGCGAAATCCAAGCTCTTGCACTCGACCATCCAGATGACGTGAGAAAGGCTTTGTCGTTGGAGCTTACCGGCGTCTTTATTAACGAAACCCGTGAGGTCGCTCCCGAGGTCATTGACGGCTTACTTATGCGCTTGAGGCGCTATCCATCGATGAAGGACGGCGGACCGACGTGGTCTGGAGCTATCCTAGACACCAACCCCCCTGACCAAGACACACACCTTTTTCACGTCATCGAAAACCCTCCAGAAAACTGGAGTATTCATGTTCAGCCTCCGGCAATCCTAAACTTTGAGGAATACTTCCAACAGGAGGGCGTCGAGCCAGATGAAGAAGATGGGACCACGGATGCCCGAGGCAACGTCTGGTGGCTGAATCCACAAGCGGACAACCTCCAACACTTAGACCCGCAGTATTACCCGGGGGTGGTGCCGGGAAAATCCCAAGATTTTATCGATGTATACCTTCGCTGTCGCTACGGGCGATCCCTTTCTGGTCTTCCAGTGTATGAGAAGACATTTTCACCAGACTTTCACATCGCCACCGAGCCGTTCACGGCGCTGAAGTCGGCAAACTATCCGCTGATTGTAGGGTTGGACTTCGGTCGAACACCAGCGGCGGCGATCTGCCAGCGCAATACCAGTGGCCAGCTAGTGGTTTTAGATGAGTTGACTAGCGAAAACATGGGGATTGAGACGTTTATCTCAAAGAAGCTCGGCCCGCGCCTTGGTGAATCCGATCTCATCGGCTGCCATGTCGTTATCGCGCCCGACCCAGCAGGTTGGGCTAAGCAGCAAATCGGTGAGGTCAGTCCGGTCGATGTCATTAAAGCTGCAGGCTATCAAGTTGTGCGACCAAACACCAATGATCCAGAGCGGCGCATTGAGGCTGTAGAGCGGGTTTTGCTAGACCATATCGAGGGCAAGCCGGCTTTTGTCATTAACCCTACCTGTACCCAGCTAATCAAAGGCTTTCGGTACGGTTACAAATACAAAGTAAACAAGCAAGGGGTGCAAGATAACCGACCGCTAAAGGATGAGCACTCACACCTAGCTGATGCTTGCCAGTATGCTGTGTTGGTAGCCGACAACAACCCGACAGGAGGGTCCATTCTCGCTGCTCACAGACGCCGGGAGATTAAGCCCCGATCCGCTCTTGGGTGGACGTAATACAACCGCTCATACCGAAAACATCCTCGATTCTTCTGGGCTCGCCAATGGGATGAAGTCGTCATCTTCATCATCGTCTTCATTATTAACCACCGTGCCTTCAATTCGCGTCTCCATTCGCTGCTGACCGGGGCCGATGATTGTGAACGTCAAGGCCGGGCCGGAATGCGTTGGCTTGGCCTGCTTTTCCGGCTCCATTCCCGAGTAACGCACCAGGGTCTGGAATGCGCTTAATTGCGTGGCAGCAGGCACATCGGGGCGGTTGATCAACGCCTGCATTTGCGGGATCGAGTCATGAACCACGCGCTTGCAACGAGCGCGGAACGCCCGCCCATCATCCGCCACCGCCTGCTCTGCCTGAGCCAAACGCTGAATAAAAAGCGGGTCTTCGGTGTGCTCCTCGACCTCTTCCGGGCGGAGTTGGTAGAGCCGGCAAATCTCGACGAAGGACTGCGTGCCAATCGCCAGGTCGATGTAGAACCGATCAGGGAGGCTCGTGGGTAAAGCGCTCATATTGGGGTCTTGGTGAGTTGTGTTAGGTGAAGTGTAGCAGGTGTAAGGCTTTGGAACGAAACGTTAGTCTGTGCTTACGGAAAAATGGGATTTTTGGTTTTATGTGTGAGGCCCTTGTAGGGGCGGGGCGGTGGGGCGGGGGCGGGGCGGTGTCCTGGGGGGGGAGGGGGGAGCAGCGGCTCGAAGCCGCGTCAAGGTCAGGTTAGCAGCTCGCCTATGGTAAGCGAAGCCGCTCCCGACGGGAGTCGCCGAGCTTACCCAGGTCTTTAAAAATTCGGTACTGATTAGTTGTGGCACTAGGCGCAACAGATCGAGTGGTTCACTACCAGATAGCCCATAGATGCGCGATCAGCAGTGGTATCACGTTAGTGGGATAGGTCTATCCCTACCAAGTTGGCAAGCGGCTAACATGCCAGTATCTAACGCTTGTCTCGGTGCCGCGCTAACGGTATGCCAATGTCAAGACGCAGGGGTGAAACGGGTAGCCGACGCAATATCGAAATGCGGGTCAAGCCACTATAAAACCTAGCACGGCCATGCTGGCCAGCGTGTGGGATGTCGTTTACATCGAGTGTAACGCCCGCGCTGGTTGTCTGATACACGAGCAAGTAGCCATGGTGCAGCTAGGATCGTTGGGGATCACCATTATGGTGCAAGCATTATGGCCTCAACAACACTAAGGCAAACACTGTGAACACGTAACGTGCGGTTATGGCGCACGTTACGGGCAGGATGCACAAGTAGCACTTAGTAGCCTAGGATACTTTGAACATACCACACCCCAGCGTCGACCACGTTGACGCTGGGGTTTTTGTTTCGGGTATCCCTACAGGGTCTTTCGGCCTTGTGGGGATAGTCGCTCGGCTATCTGTCACTGACTACGTTAGGAGATCAAGACCATGCCAGCACTCAGCACTGTTATCCATCAAACCAAAAATAACAAACATAAATTTACTCGCATTGAGCTAGCCAGCGCCATCGTAGGCGCGTTTGACGCTACTGAGAAAGTTTTCGACCGCATCCAGCTAATCATGCTGGATTTACTGCGTCCGCTCGAGAACGCTGGGAAAAAAGAAATTATTAACGACGCGGCGTTAAACCGCGTATTTGTCTGCGACACGGTCGGCCCAGTCCGCGCCAAGTTGTTAGCTTGGATGGAAGAATTTACCCCTATCAAAGGGAAGTACGAGCGCGACACTAACGGCAAGCGCACGGGCAAGATTCTAGGTCTGACCATCCCGAAAAAGAACGCTCGGGAGTGGAACCTGGCAGGGGCGAAAGTCAATCCGTTCATGGAGTTCTCGGCCCAGTCGGTCAGGGGTCTGGCCGATCCGCGCGTCGATCGCGGGATTGACGCTCTGGTGAGAGAGATCGCCAGGACGATAGACGTCGACGAGACGTATACGCTTAAACAAGCACAGGAATATCTTGAAAGGGAACTCATGGACAGGCTGATGGAGCGCGTCGACCACGCGCGTAAGTCAGACAAACACGAAAAATGGGTTGAGCGTTACCAGTTGGAGAAGCAAGACGCCAAACGCCACGTGGCCTAACTTGCCCTCAGACGTCTGACACCAAGGACGGTGTCCGTTCCAGCCTGAACGTATCAGGCTCGGTCGATGCACCCGCAGTGCATCATCTCACCAACGACTCACGGGCTTGAGGGTTAGGCGTCGGACTGTCCACGCTCGCCTCTCAGGTTTCCGCGCGTCTGTAACTTTTTTGGGAGTTTGTAACATGTCGTCTGTCTATTTTGCATTGGCGTCTATCGTCAGCGTTGGGTCTGTGGTTCTGTTCGTGGTCATGCCAGCGATGGCTCAAATCACCAGCGCGCTCGCGACACTGTAACTTTTTTGGATTTTTGTAACAGTCCGGGCTTGGTCGCCAGCTCGGCTCGGTCTGTAACTTTTTTGGGAGTTTGTAACGGTCTGGGGGCTCGGCTCGGGCTTCATCCAGGTCGTTACAAATCTAGTTACAAAATCAACTTCTCCTTAGCGCGCTAAGGAGAAGTTTGTGTGGGCGGCGGCGGCGGCGGCGGCGGCGGGGTAATCCACGCCCATATCCCCCTTTTCTGGCCGAAAACGGCCCAGAAACTGTTACTTTTTCGATTTTTGTAAACCAGTCCGTAACCGCTGTAACGGAAATTTTTTCCAGTCAATTCAGTTATTTACCAACCAGAATAACAACGTTACTAAAAAAATAATGGATTCTGACCTTAAAAATCCCATTTGAGAATGATTATCAGGCGCAAGCGCGTGGTGGAAGCGCGCCCAAGACCCACCTGGATACCGCCGAAATCCTGT
Source organism: Lamprobacter sp. (assembly GCF_034860625.1). Lineage (NCBI taxonomy): Bacteria > Pseudomonadati > Pseudomonadota > Gammaproteobacteria > Chromatiales > Chromatiaceae > Lamprobacter > Lamprobacter sp. The sequence goes on along the minus strand of NZ_JAYESN010000023.1, from coordinate 44,689 downwards.
TACGGTGGTAACAAACCAGCTAAGTCATTGATCTGTAATGGGGTCATCGTTACTTTTTCGCGTTACAACGCCCCACCCACTCACCTGGAGACCGACATGGCCGAAATCGCCCTTTTCCAGAACCCGTTCGCTGGCCAGCAGCACGAGACCGACGACCAAGGGATACCGTGGTGGGACATCCCCACCGAGCAGACCAACTCCTCACACAGCTAACAGGGGGCCAACATGCCGTACACGACCTACACTGAGAAGAACCCACCGCGCGTGGGAGACACCGTTTTCCGTGCAGACGGACACCACGCGCTAACCAGCGTCACCGAAGACGGACGGCTCGTACTGGATGATCTGCAGCACAGTGTCCGGCCAGACACTGTGCTGAAGTATGTCTGCGACCCTGTTCGCCCGAAAGTCCAGCCGGGTCAGCTTCTGCCCGAGGCCAACATCGAGCACCTTCACATCTCCGTTGGCGAGCTGGCGGAGGCGATCTACCCCGGCATCACCATTGACACCGCGCGTCCCATCAGCTGGGACGACGCCATGCAGGCCCGTGGGATCAGCACCCGGGGTCGATTTGTGTGGGGCTACACCCCCGACGACACCCTATCAGGGCGCCCGCTACCACTCACTTTGGAAGCGATGCTGGACCTCGCGGCCATCTCGGTCTTCCTGCCGTAGTCTGTCCCACAGCCCCGCTTTACACCATTTAACGCTTCCCTAACGCACAGGCACCTGTTAGCCTGTGCATCTAACTCCACAGGAGCTTAACCCCATGGCAAAGATTCTCGACACCCTCGCATCGGCTGGTCTCGTCTCGTCCGTTACTGGCACCGGCGGTGCACGGCCCAAAGTTGACATCCCGAAGACCCGCCGTGCAGACGTGGCTGTCTTCCTCGGCGTGAAGGAATCCGCCCTGAAGTCTCTCGCGGTAAACCCGCTGCCGGACCCCTACAACAAGGAGTTCGCCGAGCTGGTGAAAGCCCACGGGCTTGTTCGCACGGAGTATTACAAGGCGACGATGCCGTTCGGCAACCGAGGCGCGACGGCAGACACCAAGACGGCTTCCGGTGACCGCTTCATTGTCAGCTCCGTTGCGGCGTCAGCCGAGTTTGGCAGCAAGTTCACTGTGGCGGGTAGCCAGACCGCTGGCTCGCTCTATGACGCACTGGATGCGGCTCGGCAGACTTGCGGAATGACCATCGACCAGCGCGTTCAGGACGCGATTAACGATCAGGTGCTGGATGCGCAGCTGCAGCCCTATGCGAAGTATGTGACATCGACCGACATCCTGGCCGGCTGGGTGTACACCCCGGTCACACTCAAGCCCATGGCCCGCACGGACGTACTGGAAGGCATGTTCCTACCCCCGAACGTGGCGAAGAACATCGAGGCGCACATGGAGGCTCAGGCTGCCGAGCAGCTGAAGTTCGGCCAGCAGCAGACCATCCTGGAGACGGTCGAATATCTGAAGACCATGACCAAGAATCTCACAAAGCTGTCCAAATGGTATGCAACTCAGAAGGGTCGCCGTCCGGCGATCTACGACAGCTTGGTGGAGAACGTCCAGCATAGCCTGGGAAAGCTGAGGGATTATGCCATGCCCGAGACCGAGGCGGGCTCTCGCATCGTCGACCTGGTCGACGAGTTATCCGAGGCCCTGGACCTCACCGCCATCACGGCGGACGACCTGAAGAAAGACCCCCAGCTGGCGTCGAAGAAAGCCAAGGACGCCGAGAAGGCAGCCGGTCAACTCAGTGACGCACTGGGGTCGATCTGGGACGAGCCCATGCCGGAGCACATCCAGCGGGCAAGTCAGCAGGCGTCGACGGCTGACCTGGATGATTTGCTCACTAGCTTCTGAGCCGACTAACAAAAAGGCGCGGGCCTCTCAGACCCGCGCCGAACTCACTCACTCCTAACAGAGATAAACGCAATGATCTCATTGAACGACTTCGTTAGCAACTCCCCGATGTTTTATCTGACCCGCCAGAACAGCCGACCGATGCCGGCCTATCTGGTTGGCCCCCCCGGCATGGGCAAGTCGGACTTTCTCACTGACGTACTGCTGGCAAAGCTCGAAGCCCACTTCTTCCCCGACGCCGAGCCGCTGGAGACCCCGCTGGACCTGCCTGCGGGCATGACCAGCTCCCCGGGCGGCAAGGTGATCTGCATCACCGAGATTCTGTCCACCCGGGACCCCATGGATATTAGGGGCTGGCAGCTGTTCGAGACCAACAAGGAGACGGGCCACAAGGAGTCGGTCTACATCATGCCCGACATCGCTGCCAAGGAGCAGCGGGCCTACAAGGAGTTCGGCGCCGAGATCGTCGTCATCAACTTCGATGAGCTGCCGCAGGCCGACACCGTCACTCAGAAAGCCGCCTGCGACACCCTCTTAAATGGCCGGTTGGGAGACCACAAACTCAGCCAACGCACCTGGATAGTTGCCGCTGGTAACCGCCAGCAAGACGGGGCCGGAGCGACCAAGCTGCTGTCGATCTTGAATAATCGCATCACGACCTTGGAGGTCTACAACCCGCACGAGGGGTATCTCAAGTATCTGCGCTCCAAAGAAGTCCCATCGATCATGGTGGACTATGCCGAGTTCGCCGCTCAGGACTTCGCCAGTGCGCAGCCAACCAAGGACGGGCCGTTCCTCACCAACCGCTCGTACATGGCCGCGTGCCAGTACGTCCGCACCGCTCGCAAGCTGGAGAAGATCACCGACCCATTGATTGTCCCGGACAACCCGGCCATGTGGGCAGCCATCAGCGGCGTCATTGGCTCGACGCAAGCCAACAGCCTGAAGGCGTTCCTCGCCAGCTACAAGGAGCTTCCAAAGCCCGAGGAGATTCTGCGCGACCCCGACAACGCCAAGCTGCCGCCCCAGGAGAACATCGGCGCCCACTACGCCGCGAGCCGGATGCTGATCTCCATGGTCACGGCGACCAACGTGGATGCCCTGTGGCGATATGCCAAGCGGCTGCGCCGTGAGCTGGCGGTGAAGACCGCCACCGAGATCGGGGCGAACCCCGCCGTGGCCAACGTGTTCTTCAACTGCCCGACCTATAGCCAGTGGAGTCTGGACCCCAACAACGCAGCCCTTGTCCGTGCCAGCCTGGCGAAGTTCTAACCGGAGACCTAACGATGAGCCTACAACTCCCTAACAGCTTGATCGAGGTGGCCAGCGCCGTGGTCACCAACAGCAAGACCGCGTTCTTTGGCGTCCTCTTGATGGAGGAGTGCGACCTGATCTATGAGCCAAGCACGCCGACAGCGGCGACCGATGGCAAGAAGATCGTCGTCGGGGATTGGTTCCTCTCGCTGCCGCTGCCTGAGCGCGTGTTCGTGCTCTGCCATGAGGTCTTGCACGTCGCCTACAACCACATCCCCAGGGCGTCCGCCTACCGTCAGCGTGGCATGGGCATGGACATGAAGCGTTGGGACGACAAGCGGGCCAACAAGGCCATGGACTACGTCATCAACGACGTCCTGGTGGAGTCCCGGATCGGACGCAAGCCGAGCATCGCGTTGCACCGACCGTATCAGCTTGATGCAGAGAAGACGTGGGATACCGTCTACATGGAGCTGCCCGAAGAAGACGAGGGTGAAGAGGGCGGTCAGGGGCGCAACCCCGGCGACCCCGACAACGGCTCCATGGATGAGCACCTGCCAAGCGAGCCGGCCACCCCCGAGCAGGAGGAGGCGATGCGTGAGGCGGTGCACAAGGCCCGCACCGTGGCCAAGGAGACAGGCAACATGCCCGGAGCCCTGGAGCGGGCGCTCGGTGAGTTCTTGGAGCCCAAGATTCCATGGAAGCAGGAACTCCGTCAGTTCGTGTCAGCTTGTTCGGGTCGGGATGAGTTGAGCTTCCGCAAGTTCAACAAACGCAAGCTGGTGACGAACAAGCTGGTCCTTCCCGCTCGGGATGGGTTCCAGCTCGACTGCGCGGTGCTCGCCATCGACACCTCGGGGTCGATCTCTGAGGAGGAGCTGAACGCGTTCCTGTCCGAGACCCGGGCGATCTTCGAGGACTTGGCTCCGCGCGAGTTGTGGATCGCTTGGTGGGACACCGAGGCGGTGCTGGTCCAGATCGAAGACCTGGACGACATCGAGAACGCAACCCCCTATGGCGGCGGCGGGACGGACTACCACTGCGTACCCAAGGCCATCGAGATGCACGGTCTGGAGCCGGACTGCGTCATTTGCTTTACCGATGGGATGGTGATTTGGACATCGGCAGAAGCGATCGTGTGGCCACATCTCACGCTCTCAACCAGCCCTAACTGGCCGGCGCCGTTCGGTCGGACGATCTTCCTGGAGGACTAACATGAAACCCGAAGACATCCCTCAAGCGCTCATCGACGAGCACCGCTATATCGACGTCCTGGACAACTGGTGGTACGAGTCCACCATCGAGTGCTTCGTCCAGGAGCAGAAAGAGCAGGGACTCGACATCAACCCCAAGGATATTCAGTTCTCAGGGTTCTGCTCTCAAGGCGACGGTGCGAGCTTTTCCGGGAATGTGGTGCCTTGCCTCTCAGACTGGATCACCCGGCACTCTGACCCGGCGCTGTACCCCTTCACCATGCTGATGCTGGCTCACGACGAGGTGAGCTGGTGTTTCGAGCTGGAGCGCACGAACACGCATTACAGCCACGAGTACACCGTCCGGGGCCACTTGGACATCGAGGACGACCTGGACCTGATCTATGACCGGGAGCATCCGATGGTCGAGCCTCACTGGGAGACCTGGATCGCCCAGTTCCACGACGAGCAGGACAGCTTGGAGGAAGACATCATGGATTACTGCCGCGCCCGGATGCGCGATCTCTACAAGCAGCTCAGCGACGAGCACGACTATCTCACCAGTGACGACTACGTCCGCGAGCTACTGGCTGACAACCCTCACATCATCCACCTGGAGGACGCCGCATGATCGGCTCATCTGAATTGGCGTATTTCCACATCGGCTACGACGACGGACTCAACGGCGCCGCGCCGAGCTTTTCCGGCCTCGCCTGCTTCTTCCCCGCCTACACAGCGGGCTACCAGGAAGGCGAAGAGACCGCCCAAGAGTGCAGAAGCATGGCCCCCTACGACCGGGGTTATGTCGATGCCCTAGCTAACCGACCCGCGTCGTTCCACGGCGAGTGGCGTGACTTCCACGCTTATCACCAGGGCTATGCCGCTGGTGAATACGACTGCTGTGTAGAGGAGGAATGAGATGAAATTAGTTATTAGCGGTGACCCCGTCGAGGGGTTTGCTTATTACGGTCCATTCCAATCAATAGGCGATGCGATTGTGTGGGCAGAAGAAAACCTGGAGCAATGGTGGATCGCACCGCTCCAAAACCCAGAGGAGATTGAATAGCCATGCAGCTTCAAATGAGCGACCACGCCCTGAACCAGTCGCGCACCCAGCCGGCGCTAATGACCCAAGCCAACTCCACCCTGATGCCCTGGCTGTGTACCGTCCAATCCCGAGGCTCATCCTCGACGACTTCGCAGACGCATTGGCAGGCATCAAGCGCCGCGAGCCAGCGCCGGAAAACCAGACCGAGACCGACCAAGAGGAAATCTAACCATGCCCATTACCGAAGTCCACAACATCCAATTCAGAGATGGTGACCGAGCCACAGCACTCCGAGTCGACCAATTCGGCCAGCTGACTCGCGTCATCGACATCTTCGACTCGCTCCAGCACCCAGGACGGGATGCCATCTATGACCTGGTCAAGGCGCTGTTCCCGAAGCTCACACCCGATGAGGTAGCGCTCATCACCGACGAAGTCATGGACCCGTCCAACACCACGGAATGGCTCCAGATCGCCAAGAGGAATAAACATGCCTAACATGCCCTGCTACAACGACCTCGCCGCACGCAACTACGCCCACAGCGAAGCCCTGTGGGAAGCCCGATTGGACACCATCGGCGAGAAGGCCGATGAGCTGGATGCCTGGAGCCTTGAGTCCATTCGCACCAAGCTCAAGCCGCACGAGACCGAAACCCTGGATGAGATCATCAACACCGTCGCCGAGCGGATGTTAGACGAGTTAGCTCGCGACAACTTCATCGAGCCTGACTGGGACTACTAGCAGGCAGGGTGCGTTAGCTTTAAGGGTTGACGCACCCGCAAAGTAAAGATATGATGACTAACAACTTCTAGGAGCAACGAATGATCAAGCACTTAGTCACACTTGACTTTGAGACGTACTGGGACAAGGACGTCACGCTGAGCAAGCTCACACCAATGCAATATCTTGATCACCCCGAGTTCGAGGTGATCTCTGTCGCACTCAAGGTCGACGACAAGCCGACCAAGGTCTTTTTCGGTGACGACGTCGGGAAGGCCATGCGGGCCATCCCCTGGGAGAAGTGCCTGATGGTCGGGCACAACTGTCTGACTCCAGACCACGAAGTCTTAACGCCCGACGGCTGGGTGCGTTTCGATCAGCTCGACGGCTCTGAGAAAATTGCTCAGTGGGACGCCAATACCGGAGCTGCCGAGTTCGTGTCCTACAAGCCTGTTAAGCGGCATCACGCGGGCAAAATGCTGAAGTACGACTCCAACTTCCATAAGGGCGTCTACACGCCAGATCACCGCATTTACTGGCAGCCTAGTGGTGGGGGAAGTGAATGGCGCGTGAGTACGGCAGCTGAGTTGGCAACGATGTCTCCCAATAGACCTTACGTGCCTTCGGCAGCTGACCGGCTGATCGGTTTCCACACAACAGATTTGACCACAGACGAAGCACGATTGCTGGAGGCTTTTCGAGCGGACGGAACGTGGACCGCTGGAGGTGCCATGCAGTTCGGATTCAAAAAAATGCGCAAGGTTCACAGGCTTACAGCGCTGCTGGACAGTATGGGTTTGAGGTACAGCTACGCTGCTCGCGCCGGCGTTCACTGCTTCCGTGTGAGTCGGAATCAGACAGCGGTGCATCGCATTAAGGCGTTGATTGGCAGCAAGAAAAAACTAAGCCAGTCTATTCTTACGATCCCCCCAGAAAGCCAGCGAGCTATTCTTGAGGAGACAAAGTATTGGGATGGCAGCGATTGGGGTGGCAAGACAAGCCACACTTTTAGTATGTGCGATTTAGAAACCGCCGAGTGGTTTCAGACTTTGGCCTGCCTCAATGGCCATGGCTTCAAGCACGCGGTTTCCGACATGACATCAAAGTGGGCAAAGCCTGGTCGCCAGGTCGCAGCGGGTACGATGCGAAAGCGGGGCCGAGTCAAAACTTTGTATCGACCTGAAGAGATTGACTACGACGGCTTCGTCTATTGTGTGGCGGTGCCCTCACAGGCTTTTCTTGTTAGGCGGGAGGGTGCGGTTTGGATTACCGGGAACTGCTCCGAGTTCGACGCGTTGATCGCCGCCTGGGTCTACGACGTCCGCCCAGCCGCGTGGGGCTGCACCCTGGCCATGGCTCGCCCACACTATGCCAAGGCTGTGGGAGGCTCACTGAAGGCGCTGGCTGAGCAATTCGGCCTGCAGGCCAAGGGGTCACTGGAGGCGACCAACACCAAGGGCAAGCACCTGGAAGACTTCTCGCCCGAGGAAGTCGAGGCCATGCGTGAGTACAACAAGCTCGACGTCGAGATCACCTATGAGCTGTTCAAGCGCTTGCGTCCGATGACCTCAAGCCGGGAAATGAAACTCATTGACATTACGACACGCATGTTCGTGGAGCCGCAGTTTCACCTCAACGAGGCGGCTCTGCAGATTGCCAAGGAGAGCGAGCAGAAGCGCCGGCTCCAAAGCCTGCAAGACCTCGCCGCCCGCCTGGGCGAGCCCGACATCCCCAGCGTGAAGAAGATGCTCGGGAGCGCCGCTAAGTTCAAAGACTTGCTCTGGGCGCAAGGTGTGGATTGCCCGATGAAGATCAGCCCGACGACAGGCAAGTCGATCCCCGCACTGGCCAAGACCGACAGGGGGATGGCTGATCTGCTGGAGCACCCCAACGAGTTGATCCGCCACGCGGCGGAGGTTCGCCTGGAGGTCAAGAGCACCCTGCTGGAGTCCCGCATCGCCTGGTTCCTAGACACGGTGCGCGCTGATGGGCGGATGCCGGTGCCTCTCAGATACTGCGGGGCGGATCAAACCTGGCGCTGGTCGGGCACGGCGGGGGGCAACTGTTTTGGTGGCGACACAGAAGTGCTAACACGCCAAGGCTGGCGACGCTTTGATGAATGGCGAGGAGAACCAATCATGCAGTGGTGGCCAGACGGCAGGCTGACGTTTGAAGAGACGCCCGGCTACTTAGCGAAGCCGCACGAGGGCGATGTTGTGGAGATTAACTCTCGGTTTGTATCAGGTGTTTTTACGCCTGACCACCGCTTCGTTTCTTGCCCGCCCACCAAGACCGGCATCAAGGAGCGAACGGCAGACTGGATTGCGACGCACAGCGGCTTGGACAACATCCCGCTTGGAGGTGTGTGGGAGGGGGCACCAAACAGCCTCTACTCTCCGGACGAGACCAGATTAATGGTTGCGATTGCGGCAGACGGCTATGTGGACAGCAGAGGAATGATCAACTTCGGCTTTCGCAAAGCACGAAAAGCGCAGCGGCTTCGCGACTTGCTGGTTCGTTGTGGTGTTAGTTTCTTCGAGCGTGAAAAGACGCCTCAACAGGGACACTCGGGTTCACAGCTTACGACGACGTTTCACTTTAGGGATTCCAGGTTTAGCAAAGGGTTAGGCCGGTGGCTTCTTCAGCTGTCGCAGGAGGCACTACTGGCCGCATCAGAGGAGATTATCCATTGGGATGGATGGAGCCACCACAATGGGGGTAGCCCCAATTTTTGCACCGCGAACCGCGAGGATGCTTTGTGGGCGGCGACGCTCTGGCATTTGACGGGGCACGCTTCGAGGGTGAGGGTCTACCCCCCACCGAAGGGCAGCAGTGCTAACTGCCAAGATCGCTGGGTACTGCACCGACGCGCATCGAAGCATACCTCAATCACTACAGCGACCGACGTCACCGTTCGCGAGTTTGTTGGGACTGTGTATTGTGCAAGTGTGGAGTCCAGCTACATTCTTGTTCGCCATAATGATGGAGTTTTTGTTTGCGGCCAGTGCCAGAACCTCCCTCGGATAGACCCCGACAACCCCAAACCCACCGACATCCTACGCAACTCCCTGATCGCACCACCTGGCTACAAGATCGTCGTGTCCGATCTCAGCGGCATCGAGCTGCGCGTGAACCACTTCCTGTGGAAAGTCCCGGAGTCCATGCGTCTCTATCAGGAGAACGCTCAGGCTGATCTCTACCGGGCCTATGCCGCCCGTGTCTACAACTGCAAGCCGGAGGAGGTCACCAAGGAGCAACGCCGCTACGCCAAGCTGTGCATGCTCTCATTGGGGTATCAGACGGGCTGGCAGAAGTTCCAAAACACCGCTCGCAACTCTGGGCTGCTCATGTCTGAGCAAGAAGCCAAGGAGGCGGTTTACGGCTGGCGGGATCACTTCTCTGAGATCGCCTCTGGCTGGAAGATTCTGCAGGACGCCATACCGGACATCGCTCGGGGCGAAAGCTACACCCTGGATTCGTGGGGTCTGTTCCAGACCGAGAAGCACGGCATCCGGTTCCTCCCCTACGACACCTTGATCCACTACCCCGGCCTGAAGCTGGAGGATGATGGCGGCTGGACGTACCAGAAGACGCCGCGTAAGCGCGCGCATCTCTTCGGCGGAAAAATGTGTGAGCAGTTGGTGAGTCACCTGAGCCGACAAGTGATGGTCGATGCGATTCTTAGCATCGCCAAGACCGATCTGGGGCGTCAGTACCCGTTGGCTCACACGGTTCACGACGAAATCATCTATGTTGTCAAGGAGGAGGACGCCGAGGAGATGTTCAAGCTCGTCAACACAACTCTGTCGACATCCCCGACCTGGTGGCCTGAGCTAGTCGTCTTCTCCGAGGGCGACGTCGCAGACTCTTACGGAGCCGCTAAGTAAGTTAGGCTTGACTTGTCTTGCTTGTAGACTACTCTATATAGGTTTGTCAAACCTTGTAGTTTAGTAAGTGAGACGAAGCATGACATTAGAAGCTAAGAAAGTCAGACAGGCCCTGAAGTTCCTACTACAGCAGGACAACTACAATGAGCTGAAGCAAGAGATATTCACCCTGGCCAAGACGCCGCATGGAGGGTTTCAGGACGACTACTTCGTCCTCGACCCCCTTGTGACGCTCGTGAGAGAGAAGCCCGTCGACGTGGTCGACGATGTGTTTGGTTTATGCGACCGCTACTATAGACGCCGTCACCCAGAAGATCGCAAGACTGCCTACCAGCGCCAGTACATGGCCGAGCGCCGGCGCCGGCTGAACACGGCCATCAAGATCAAGCAGCGCCTGGACCGGCGCCTGATGAGCGCCGAGGAGAAGGACGAGTTCCGCTCAGAGACCCAAGCCTGGTGGATGGTGGTGCAGGAAGAATGGCTTGTTGAGCGGGGAGGGACACGCTCGCCTGAGCTGGTTCAGCAGTTTTGGGATGAGATCGACGCGCAGCTGGAGGATGCGTTGAATGGTGACGAGCAAGCGGCTCGCAAGGTGTTAGGTGTATAAATGTCCAAACCGTTTGCGTGGAGTTACAGCTCCCTAACAGCGTTCGAGACCTGCCCTCGACGCTACTACGAGACGCGGGTCGCAAAGACCATCGTCGAGCCTCAAGGCGCTCCGCTGTTACTGGGTAACGCGGCCCACAAGTGCCTTGAGCTGCGTGTTTCGCGTGGAACACCGATCCCGAAATTGATCCAGGTCACAGCCACGGATGGCTCGACCGTCTCCCAGTCCTCAGAAGGCTGGGAAACTATGATAAAAGCCATTCTCAGTAAGGCAGACGACTCGACGGAGACCGTTGTCGAGCGTCAGATATGTCTTGATGATCGTTTCTGTGAGACAGACTGGTTTAGTAAGACAGCCTGGGTCCGTGGTGTCATCGACTTAGGCTTGATCAAGGAGACTAAGGCGCTGCTTGTTGACTGGAAGATAGGAAAGCGCCGACTCGACAGTGACCAACTCCAACTATTCTCCGCCTTGGCCATGCACGTCTGGCCAAAGCTAGAGCGAGTAGTGACAGGATTCGTCTGGCTGAAGAACAACGACGTCGACAAACAAGAATTTACCCGAGCCGACATCCCTGAGATTTGGGAGCGGTTTTTACCAAGGGTCAAACGCATGAAGCAAGCGTTTGACGCAAGCACCTGGCCAGAGCGTCCATCCGGACTATGCAAGCACTGGTGCCCTGTTACTACCTGCCCTCACAACGGAGGTTATGAATCGTGAATCTTGAGCACCCCTTCGACAGCATTCGTCGCCACACCGGGAAGACGGCACTCTCTCACTTGCCGACGAGCCAGCTTGTCTACCAGGCGCAGTGCAAGATCAGCCCGTCAACAAACCCCTTCATCGTCGAGACGGTGGATCGCTTGGAAGAAGCCGAAACGCATGTGGATGCGCTGTACCGGGAGATGGATGAGGTCGAGGACAAACTCAACTCCTTGCTACCACTGGTTGTAGAGATTCCCGGCTATGAAGACTCGCCCGTCTGCTGGGAAGCCGAGGCAACTGATGCGGGTTACAGCGAGCCCGCTGACAAGATTGACTTACTGCGGCGCTACTTGTTAGCGCTCCACGCCGCTATCTCCGAGAAATATGGCTACGACGCCTGAAGGCAAGGTCAAGCGGGCGATTGAGCAATGGCTCAAAGCCCGCAACGCCTATTACTACTTCCCCTCGCAGAACGGACGCGGGCGGGTCGGCATCCCTGACATCATTGCCTGCCTGCCACACCTCAACGGACGCCTGGTGGCGATCGAAGTCAAGGCCCCCGGCAAGCGCGCGAACACCACCGCCAACCAAGACCGAGAAATCCGTCAGATCAACCAGGCCGGAGGCACGGCCCTGGTGGTGGATGATGTCCAACAACTGGAGGTTCTTCTATGATCGTTCGCAAGGGCAAGGTGGTCCTACACCTTCGCCACCCTGAGAAAGTCACCAACATCATTCCCACATCCGGCACCATCGAGTACCAAGGCAAGACCCTGACGGTGGTGCCACATCGAACCCCCGAGTGCAGGCTGCTGCGCAACCTCGGCTTCGAGCCTCCCGATCCGATCGATTACTACTACGACTGGCCGATCCAGGGCGGGTGGCAGCCGTGGGAGCACCAGAAAGAGACCGCTCGTTTCCTGACACGCCACGCTCGGGCGTACTGCCTCAATGATTTGGGCACAGCAAAAACGCTCAGCTCACTGTGGGCGGCGGACTTCCTCCGTCAGGAAGGCGCTGTGGGGAAGATGCTCATCGTCGCGCCGCTCTCCACCGTCGAGCGCACCTGGGCCGATGAGGTGTTTTTCAACCTGCCTCATCTCAAGGCGGTCGTGTTGCACGGCACGAAACAGAAGCGCCTGGACCTGCTCAACAGTCAGGCCGACATCTACATCATTAACCATGATGGGGTAAAGGTTATTCTCGACGCGCTCACGGCGAACCGGTTCGGGCTCATCATCATCGACGAGCTGGCTCAGGCCGCACGCAACGCGGGCACCGAGCGCTGGAAAGCCTACCGCCGCCTGGTTGAAGGGGTGCCCTATGTGTGGGGGATGACCGGGACGCCGACACCCAACGAGCCGACAGATGCGTGGGCGCAATGCCGATTGATCACGCCAGAGACCGTCCCACAGTATTTCTCCCGATTCCGGGACCGGACCATGCAGCAGGCGACGCAGTACAAGTGGGTGGCACGACCGGAAGCCTCTCAGATTGTCCACGAAGCCATGCAGCCGGCGATCCGCTATGCCCGAGACGACTGCATCTCGCTACCCCCTGTGATGTACGAAAGCCGCGAGGCGGCGCTGACGACGGCTCAGGAGCGGATGTACAAGGAGATGCTGGTCAAGCTGCAGACCGAGTGGAAAGGCCAGGAGGTGACCGCTGTCAACGAGGGCGTCAAGGCTATGAAGCTGGTTCAGATCGCTTCGGGGGCGGTTCGTGGCGAGGAAGAGAGCATCATCCTGTGCCCACCCAAACACCGTCTGATTGCGCTGCGGGAGATCATCGAGGAGGCCAGCTCCAAGGTCATCGTGTTCTCACCGTTTCGCGCAGCGCTCGACCAGATCGTGGACATCTTCTCCAGGGGCTACTCTGTTGGCGTCATCCACGGTGGCGTCAGCAAGACCCAACGCGACGAGGTCTTCTCGGGGTTCCAGAAGCGCGACACCTACCAGCTGCTTGTCGCTCAGCCTGCGGCGATGTCGCACGGCCTCACCCTGACGGCAGCCTCAGTCATCGTCTGGTTCGCCCCGGTCACGTCCGCAGAAGTCTACGAGCAAGCCAATGCTCGAATCACTCGCCCTGGACAGAAGCACAGCCAGCTCATCGTCCACCTTCAAGGCACCACGCTGGAGCGGACCATGTACAGCCGCCTCAAGGCAAAGACTAACATGCAGGGGGTTTTGTTAGATATGTTCAAAAAATGAGGTTGACACGCCTATGATGTAAGTCTACACTGCACCTTAAATAACGGGGTTTGCTATGAATACGCATGATCTTATTGATCGCTACATCGCGATCCGAGACAAGAAAGAGGAGATTGCAGCCGAGCAAAAAGCCGTGATGGCGCGGATCAACAACGCGCTGTCCAAGATCGAGAAGTTGTTGATGGAGCAGCTGGAAAGCGCCGGGTCGGAATCCATCAAGACCTCAGCCGGAACCTGCTACCGCTCGATCCGAACCTCCGTCAAAGTCGAGGACCGGGACAAGTTCCTGGGTTATGTCCGTGAAAACGAGGCGTGGGGCTTGCTCGAATCCCGCGCCGCCAAGAAAGATGTCGAGACCTTCCTGGAAGAGCACCAAGACCTGCCACCGGGCGTGTCTGTCCATCGTGACGCCGTCGTCAATGTTCGACGCTCAAACTAACGCGTTAGGAGTCTATATGGCCACTCAAATCATCCCGTTCGATTCTGACAGCAAGCTGCCTGCCTACCTCAAGAAGTACGCCTCCAAGGTGTCCAACGAGGACTTGACTGAAGGCGTTGGCAGTAGTTTCCCCTTCCTGTCCATCAAGGGCAAGACCTGGACCGTGGTGCGCTCCAAGGAGGATCGCAAGATTCTGCGCAGCCGCCACGACCCGGACGAGGTGGCGAGCAATGTCGCCGTCGTCATCCTGCGGGCCTCCAAGCACCTGGGGCGGGTGTTCTACAAGGCGGGGTTCGAGGAGGGCAAGTCCGATCGCCCGGACTGCTTCTCGCATGACTCTGTCAAGCCGGATGCCTCTGTCGAGAGCCCTCAATCCAAGACCTGTGCGGCCTGCAAGCACGCTGTCTTCGTCCAGGGTAAGGGGCCGGCTTGCCGCCAGTCGCGCCGCCTGGCGGTGGCTCCGGTGGATGCGATCAACGACCCGATGCTGCTGCGGGTGCCTGCGGCGAGCCTGAAGAATCTCAACATCTACGGCAACGAGCTGGCCAAGCGCAATGTGCCCTATCACGTCGTCGTGACGAAGATTCAGTTCGACGCCGAAGAGGCGACGCCGAAGCTGCTGTTCAAGCCGCTCGGGTTCGTGCCAGAGGAGACGCTGGAAGAGATCGAGGAGGTCCGAGAGAGCAATCTCGTGGACCAAATCCTGGGCGTGACCGGCGAGGTCGAAGGTGAGCCGGCGCCGGAAGTCGACGATGACGAGGACGCCCCCAGCATCGAGGAGGTCGAGAAGGCGATCACACCGAAGGCCACACCGAAGGCCAAGGCGAAAGCCAAGCCCGAGCCCGAGGAGGAAGTCGAGGAGAAGCCGAAGGCCAAAGCCAAGGCGAAGCCTGAGCCCGAGGAGAGCGACGAGGAAGAAGTCGAGGAGAAGCCGAAGGCCAAGGCCAAGGCCGATGACGGCGGGCTGGACGGTCTCCTGGAGGGGTTTGACGACTAGCGGTTGACCCCGCGCAGTCCTGGGCAAGACGATAAAAGGCCCGCCCCTTCCCACCGGAGAACACTTATGAACACCAACGAACAGATGTGGAGCGCAGACCTGCTTCGACGCGCCGGCCTGGGGCCGCGCCATGTGGCTGTGCTGATGGACGTGCACCGCATGACCGCCGCTAAGTGGTTGACTGGACAGCACAATCCACACCACCTGCTGCAAGAGAGGGCCAATCGCCTGATGCGGGCGGTTCGTCTATCATTGGAGAACCACTCACTACCCATCGACAGAGACAAAGGGCTGCGCCCCTCCGAGATCGACGTCCGCGTGGTCGCGATGCTGTCCTCTCTGATGGAGGACGATAAGGAGGGCGAAGCCTTTGCTGAGGACCGCTAATGACCACGACAACCGAGTTCTTCCGCTCCGTTCTCCCCTCCACCGGCTGGCACTTTCTCACCCTCCCCAAGCCCCGCCGAGACGACCCTGAAAAAATTTGGTGGAAGCACGAGAGCGCGACCGATCTGGATGATCTCGCGCTCTTGGCGCGCACGGCCTCAAAGTCCAAGGAGGATGTCTACTTCGCGCTGGCCAGCTTCCACCAAGAAAGCTACGTCGACGAAGCTGGAAAGACCCACTGGCGAACGCACGAGAACGTCGACGAACTCAAAGCGTTCTGGCTCGATCTCGACTGCGGCCCAGACAAGCAGTACCCCGACCAAAAGGCCGCGTTCACCAGCCTCTACAACGGCTGCCAAGCCATCGGTATTCCCCTCCCGAGCTGGGTCGTGAGCAGTGGCAACGGGCTGCACGTCTACTGGAGCCTGCCCGACGCCCTGCCGGCCAAGGTGTGGAAGCGCTCAGCCTGCGCCCTGGAGACCTGCCTGGAGTGGGCGGGCGTCCACCCAGATGAGTCCAGGACCAAGGATATGTCCTCTGTACTGCGCGTGCCAGGGACGAAGAACTGGAAGGATAAGAGCAACCCCAAAGACGTCAAGATCGTTGAGCGTGTCTCACCCGGGGAGCCGATCGACCTGCAAGCCTTCCAGGCGGCGCTGAAAGCCACCCTCCAAGCGGAGGGGCTGATCGACAAAGCCGGGGCCAAGATGCGCGGCGGTAGGGCTCGGTCTCGCAGCCGTGTGGACAACAGCGATCTGACCGCCAACATCTATCCTGACTGCAACCCGGAGAAGATGGCCGATCGCTGCGCGGTGTTCGGCTCGATGCGCGACACCCAAGGCTCGCTGCAGGATGAACCCCTCTGGTATGCCGCGCTGGGTGTGCTCAGCCAAGACACGGTGATCAACGGCGAGGAGACGGCGAGAGCGTGGTCTGCGGGCTTCTCCGGGTTCGATGAGGCAGAGTTCGACAGCAAGTTTGCCCAGGCCCAGTCCGAGTTCCGTGGTCCCTCCACCTGCGAGAACTTCCGAGGCAAGTCGAACGGGCTCTGCGACGGCTGCGCCCTCAAGGTCACCTCACCCATCCAACTCGGGCACGATGTTGCCCATGCAGAGAAGGACCAGGCGGGCGAAGCGATCCCCCCCATGCTTCCCGGTATGGAGAAGGACTATGCCTTCGACCCGGTTCGGCGCGGGCTGTACCGCAAACACCCTGACCGCGAAGATGAGCTGTTCTGCTCAGCGTTTCCCCGGATTGCGGCGATCTTCCAGGACCAGGAGGGCGAGCACTGGGCGCGCGTGATCTCACGGGTTCGCCCCGGCGTCGATGAAGAAGCGGACATCCGCATCTCGGCGATCTCAGCCGGTGGCATCACACTCCAAACCGCGCTCGGTGGTCGTGCCGGCATCGTCAGTCACAACCCCAACGAACTCACACGCTATATGAAGACTTGGTACGACACCATGCGCCAGAACCAGGCGCTCGGCGAGCTGCTACGCCAGCAAGGCTGGCAGGCAGACGGCAGCTTCTTACTCGGCAAGGACCGCTTCTTCCGCAATGAGGCGGGCGAGGTGGTCGCAGAGATGGCCCCGCTGAACAAGGCCCTGCAGAAAAGCGCCCCAGCTCACGAGCCGCGTGGTGACTTGCAGACCAACATCGATCTGATCGACGAGCTGTACAACCGCCCCGGCATGGAAGCCTATCAGTTTGCGTTGTTAGCCTCGTTAGGTTCAGCGCTGATACCGTTAGTTCACGAAGGGTGGATTGGGGTTCCATTAGCCCTGTGGAGTCCGGTCTCGGGCACAGGAAAAACAACCGTCTGCAAGGTCGGGATGAGCCTGTGGGGCAACCCAAACGCCAACGGCCAGATGGCCTACTCGGAGGGCGCAACAGAGTACGCGCTCTACACCATGTTTGGGGAACGCCACCACATCCCGGCGATGGTCGATGAGACCACGAACTGGGACGCCAAGCGCACGTCGACCTTCCTCTATCAGGCCGCGTCCGGCTTGGCCAAGCTCCAAGGATCGGCAGACGGCGGGCTGCGCGACAACTCCACAAAGAACTGGCAGAGCATCATCTACACCACGGCCAACCGCTCCCTGATCTCGACCATGATCACCTCACTGGTCAACGCCGGCCCCATGATCGCTCGCGTGTTTGAGATTCGGATGCCCCCTGTCACGCTTGACCCGGGCGACCGACGCACCATCCACAAGCTGGAGAAGCATCACGGGCTGATCGGGCGCGAGTTCATCCAGTACATCGTCAAACACCGCGAGAAGGTCGAGGAGTCCATCGGCAAGCTCATCGAGCGCTTCCAGAAGTACGACAGCGCCACGGATGCGCGTTTCTGGATTCTCACGGCAGCGTGCACGATCTTTGCCGGTCTGATCGCCAAGAAGCTCGGCCTGGTGAACTTCGACATGCACGCCCTGGAGCGCTTTGCTCAGCGCCAGCTGAAGATACTGCGCGCCACCGTTGGAGAGAGCGATGAGGACGTCGAGAGTCGTTTCACCCGCATGATCTCCGAGCTGCTGCCGCAAACCCTCATCACAAACACCGACGAGCGCCCCTGCGTCGTCAATCCCGACTTCCCCGCCCCCAGGTACAAGGACATTATTGGCCGCTACCTGACCGACTCGAACACGCTCTACATCACCGTGAAGGCGGTTCGACGATGGTGCTCGGCGACGGGGGAGGACTACTCCGTGTTCCGTGATGCGGCGAAGGACTTAGGGTGTGTTACCAATATGTCAAAGGTGTATCGTCTAACAGCGGGCACAAAAATTGGTAATATGGGAGGCCAACGGTGTTGGGAGATCAAGCTGCCGGATGATTCGGCGCTCAGCGCACCCAACGAGACCAGCAACGTCACTCAGATGGACGCTTACAGATGATTAAAGAACTTACAGAGCGGTACGGGCTCACGATGACGGTTGATGATCTTGCGGACGTGCTCAAGATGAGCCCCAAAACCATCCGCAACTCGATCTCCTCGGAGCAATTCCCCATCCCCACCTACAAGATCGGGAGGCGACGCTTGGCAAAAACAGCGGATGTCGCCGCACGACTGGAGGAGCCAGCCCATGGCTAACGCAAGAGGGCCAAAACGCGCCTCCTACCAGAAAAAATACAACGCTCGACCCGCCGAGAAGGAGCGGCGGGCGGCGTTGGAGCGGGCACGCTACGACCGCTATGACAAGCAAGGCAAGCCTCGTCCAAAGGGCATTGACCTGGACCATACGGTGCCTGTGCGACAAGGTGGCAGCCACGCTAAGAGCAACCTCAAGCCCAAGAGTGCGAAAGCAAACAGAGGGTGGCGAGGCGACAAGAACTAACGGGTTGCATTATGTTATCTTTGTGTTAGTCTATGCGTGTCGGGGCAGTACGCCGGCACCACTCAGACTAGAGGTTTACACCATGATTGAAGAAGTCAAATCCTTCCGCACCCCAGACGGTAAGTTTTTCGCCTCCAAGCAAGAGGCGATGATCCACATGCACCGCAAGGCATACCTGGAGCGCGCCGAGGCGTTTGCTGCAGCCAAGAATCTTGAGGGTGCCAGCAAGACGCGAGCGATCAACATCATCGCGGACTACTGCGCGTTTGAGGAGTTGGAAGAGGAGCGGGAGGCAGCTTGACTGTCACCGTGGGCTCAACAGCTCGCTAGCGAGTGTACAGACGAGGAACTGCAACAGCTCCTCCACACGCTGGCGTGATCAGGCACGGCGCCTTGCGGTCATCAAGATTAACGTCTGGATGGGATACAACCGTAAGGCGCTTTTCTTTGTCTGCTGTAGGAGGTTGAGATGTTTATTTTAGGTGTGTTAGCCGGCGTCACAATCGGCGTCGTCATCTGCGCGACGTTGTTCGCGATGTGCCACCTGCAGGACTAACCGCATGTCCATGTCACGCGCCCAGATGGGGCTTTTGTATCGGCTGATCCAGGCCGAGCGGCGCTATTGGCTGAACGGTTGCGGTGACCCCAGCACCCGGTACATCCCACTCAAGTCTGAGTACGAGCGCAAAACGGCCCGGTCACTGGTCGATTTCGGGCTGGCATCGTTTGACGACGCGAGCAAAGTGCTCCCAGACATCGCTCTGGATGCAGGGGCACCGCACAATCTATAGGGGGAAGAATGAAAGCTGAACTGTTAGCATCACTAGGAAGCGACCTGATGGTCGCCAATGCTGCTCGCGTTTCGATGGGCAAATGGAAAGATCGATTCGATGAGCAGGACATTAAGCTCATTAACTACCTCGCCCGCAATGGGCACGCGTCGCCGTTTTTCCACCCACAGATTCAATTCCGAATCACGGCACCGATCTTCGTCGCCCGTCAATGGTTTCGCTCCAATGTGGGGGTGGCTCGCAACGAAGTGAGCCGCAGGTACGTCGATGATGAACCCAAGTTCTTCATTCCCGATGAATGGCGATCCAGACCAGACGGCTCGATTAAGCAAGGGAGTGGTAACGCTGTCCCACAACCCATTGAGGAGAAAACCCAGGCTAACTATCAGAACATCGTAGAGTTTGCTCAGTGGTCCTACATGGAAGCGATTGGGGATGGGGTGGCCCCCGAGCAAGCTCGCATGATTCTCCCGCAGTCAATGGAAACGCAATGGATCGAGACCGCGAGCTTAATGGCCTACGCCCGCATCTGCAAGCTGCGACTTGATCCCCATGCACAGGCTGAGATTCGAGACCTCGCTACGCAGGTGTATGGAGTCGTCGCAGAACTGTTCCCGTACTCCTGGCAAAGCTTAATGGAGAGAAACGATGATTGATACGAGTGGCACACTAGACGACACGACGCACTTCGCAGCCTTTGTGTTAGCAGTCGTGGTCATTTCGACCGCTGTTTTTACTTGGTTGGTAGCGGACACTACCCACAAAAAAGAGGCGATAGAGCAAGGCTGCGCCCGGTACAACCCGCAAACCGCTGAGTTTGAATGGGTAAAATCTCAACAACCCGACCCGCCAACATAAAGGCAAACACGATGGAAAACCAACACAGACAGATCAAAGGTTACCGCGAGCTAAGCCAGGCTGAGATTGACTTAATGAATGTCATCAAACAAAAGGGCGTAGAACTGGGGAATCTTATCGATGATTTCCGAGCTATGAAAGACATTGACCAGCGATGGGTTAGCATCGGCGCTACTGATCTGCAGACCGGACTGATGGCTTTGGCGCGCGCCGTAGCGCGACCTGAGTTCTTCTAACCGAACTGGGCAGCGTTGGTGGGAGGTGAAGAATGACGACTTGCAGAGGCTGCAAATACGCTGATCCGTTATATGGCGAGTATTTGGAAAACGAAGACGCCATCATTTCCTGCGAGTGGGAGCCCGAAAAGGGGCTGCCTTATGCGTGGATGTACGCAGTGAGAGAGGTCGTGGCTGTCCGGCTCAACGAGCAGCATAACTGCCCGCAGTATTTGGAGGTGGATCAGTGAACAAGCACCATATCGCGGCGGCGATCCTGCATTTGCTTAGAAAAATCGAGCTGTCACGCGCAGATGGGAAGCAGCTTCTGACTGCCGAAGAGCAAGAGCTGGTCGACGATTTCATCGCGCTGCTCGATAAGAAAAGCGCGCCCGAAAAGCCACTACCAGACGCGCGCTACTTATGCGCGGACTGCTACGAAGACTACTCATGGTCAGCTGCTCAGCTCTATTGGTCCAATCCGCTAAAAGATTGGTATTGCGAGGGCTGCTTTTCCTGCGGCTTAACGAACACGGCAGCCCGCGTGATTCTTTCCCTTGTAGGGTCTGGGTGGATACACACGACGAGGCTGCCGCCTAATTTGGAGATGAGAGAATGACATGGGAACAGTTAGACAGGCGATTCCAAAACGTCGCGATCTTTAGCGCAACCGATGCGAATTACGAAGTGGCGTACCAAGAAAGCCTGGAGCCGATGCTAATGGGCGCGGAGATGAACCGATGAGCTGCTGGACTAAAGAAGAGCTTGAAAACATGCTTTTCGACGTTGTTAACGTCCTCGATTTGTCTGATTGGATGTTCGAAGAACATGGTCCTGCAGGGACGGCACCGGCAGAGTTGGTGAGGCTGGTTATCGAGCAAAAAGATCGCGAGATCGAGATGCTGAAGCGCGGCTTCGTTGCCGTATACCCGCTAGCTGGGCGGAATCGCGCTACCTAATTGGAGATAAGCCGATGAATTACGCAACAAGGTCGAGAGCGCTGATGACGACAGCCTGGTTTTTGCACGGCGAGAGAACAGTAACCGCCCTGTCAGTAATGACAGAGCATCACTACAAAAGAATGGCGCGTCGCTGCCAGGGGTGTGGGGGATGACTGAGCAGCAAAAATGCCAGAATCGAGAACAACTTCCACCAAAACCACGGGGCACCCAAGCAAGCATGAACATCTCAGAAGCTGGAATCGAACTCATCAAACGCTTTGAGGGCGTCAAGCTGCAAGCCTATGACGACGGCGTCGGGGTTATCACCATTGGCTACGGCCACACCAAAGGCGTGAGGTGGGGCGACACGATCACGCAAGATGAAGCAGAGAACCTACTGCAAGAAGACCTAGAACAATTCGAGCGCTGCGTCACCGACGCGGTTGATGTCCCGCTGAACCAGAATCAGTATGACGCGCTAGTCTCGTTCGCGTTCAACGTCGGTTGTGGCGCATTGCGCCGATCGACCCTCCTGACCAAACTCAACGCGGGCGATTACCAGGGTGCTGCAGATCAACTGCTTCGATGGAATCGTGGTGGCGGAAAGGTGATGAGGGGGCTAGTGCTCCGACGCCAGGCTGAGCGAGAGCTGTTTTTATCCGAGCCGTTCAAGTCACCTGACTACGAAGACCGCATTCGTGAAGTCGAACCCACCCCATTCAACGATTGCCAAGTCCTCGCGCTCAGCGAAGGCGACAAAGGCCCCTGTGTTCAGCGGTTGCAGATGGCTTTGAACCGATGGTCAGGGACAAGAGTCCTGACACCTGATGGGATATTTGGGTTTATTACCCAAGGTGTCGTTCGGCAGTTCCAATTTCAAAAGGAGCTAACAAGAGACGGCGTTGTCGGCCCACACACCTGGAGAGCACTGGAGGATTACCTATGAGCGATCTCAAAGCAGCAGCGTTTGCGCCAGTGCAGCCGAGCAGTGCGTGGGTGAGCGGGACTCCGCCGGGAGCACAGGCTTTTCAGCAGGGGAAATATTACAAGATGAGTCGGGGTCGGCTCTGGTATCACGACGGGATTGAATGGTGCCTGTCGACTCGTAAGCTATGGGAGGTTCCTGGTGTATACGAAGCCTGACGCGATAGTGCAATGTCAGATGTGTGTCCATTGGGGGCTATTGCGCTGCGAGCTTTCAGAATCGCACTTCCCAGACCGAGGGCACCTCTGTCCCCGGTTTTACCTCGACCCTTTATTCCCACACGACGGAGAGGCCGAGCGTGCTGATTACGTACAACAAGCTGGTTGAGTTAGTTGGACGGGGCGTTGTTGAGAACGTCGAGCCTGAGCAAATCAACGGGGCGTCGATCGACGTGCGGCTGGGGACGACACTCCTAGTTGAAGACCCCAACGGGGGTAAACGGGTGCGGCTCGATGACAGAAAAGACCCACTGCCGCTAATGCGCCTGCCCTTAACCTCCGAAGGGTACTGGGAGCTACATCCGGGTGCGTTCGCCCTCGCGAGCACTATGGAGCGATTCAACCTGCCGGATGATATTGCGTTTGAGTTTAAGCTGCGCAGCAACATTGCCCGGCGAGCGTGCAATCACTTACTCGCCGGGTGGGCAGACCCCGGATTCAACAACGCGGAATTAACGCTTGAGCTGAAAAATGCCTCGCAATACTCAATGCTCTTACTAAAGCCTGGCCTGTCGATAGGCCAGCTCGTATTCTGGGTTGGTGAGCCGGTGCCGCTGTCGAGAAGCTACCGAACAGTCGGGTCGTTCAACGGGCAGCAAGGTCCAACAAAGGTGGCTGTATGAGAACACGACAAAGCTGGAAGACACGCTCCGCCAAAGAAAAGCGCGAGATAATGGATGCCGCCATCGCCGGGATCATCGAGGTCGGTCGCGACAACCTTCACGTACCAGGCGCCAAAGATGACGCGGGCAAGCCACGCATGGGGCTGGTGCTCTTCGGCTTCCAGAACGCCCTGGTCGAAGTCGCCAAGGTCGGCACCTTCGGGGCCAAGAAGTATTCAGACAACGGCTGGGAGCACGTCGATGATGGCCAGGCCCGCTACACCGACGCCATGCTCCGGCACATCTTCGGAGCGGGAAACACAGACCCCGAGACGGGCCTGCTACACATGGCGCATGCCGCCTGGAACTGCCTCGCAGTGTTAGAACTTATGCTCAGGAATCGTGAGTGGGAGGATGACTAACAAGGATTGACGCGGGGGCTAACAGGAGCTATGTTAGTCCTCAGCAGGGGGTGGCTCCCCGGCGCCAGCAACAAGAGTCAGACCCCACGGGTCTGGGAAGCAGATTGTTAGTCGGTCTTTCTTGTTGCTACGACTCACAATCTCCGGTCGCCAACCGGTCCCAGACCCGTGGGGTTTTTCATGTCTGCCATCATCGCAATGACCGCCGCCCTGTCCATGACCAGCAAGGAGATTGCCGAGCTGACGGGGAAGACGCACGCACACGTTATGCGCGACATTCGCGCCATGGTCGATCGACTAGAGGCCGATCCAGATTTGGATTTTCGAGTAGAAACAACGACTTACACAGACGAAGGCGGCGCCGAGTATTCTGCGAGACTATGTTAGCCACAACCCGCAGCTAGTTGAAGCAGTAAATTACATCGCTGGAAGGAAAGAGGGTATTACTAGAATTGTAACTTTGTCGCATTACTGCTTCTTTTTCTACCTCGCTTCTAAGGCGGACAAAACAAAAGCAGTTGAGTTTACTGAGCGGTTCCGCAACGGAACAAACTTAGAGGCTACGTCACCTATTCTATTATTGCGAAATCGGCTGATAGATGCGCGCACAGCGAAGACGGTGCTAAAACCACGGTACAAACTTGCGTTGGTTTTCAAAGCCTGGAGACTGTGGAAAGCAGGGCAGCCCACACGGGCCTTGCGTGTCAGAGAAGACGGCCCGTATCCGGAAAAGAACTTATGGGAGACCTAACCCAACTTCTCCGTGACCTTTGCCACACTCGGCTGCGTGTAGATTTTCAAGCTGCGCCAGTCCGAGTGTCGGCTGATCATCGCCACTTCCTGCACTGTCAGACCCTTCTCGAATAGTCGCGAGACCGCCTCATGCCTCAGATCGTGGGGTCGCAGGTCCGTGATTCCCACCCGCTTCAGGGCTCGATTAAACGCTTGCGTGATCGAGTCCGGCCTCATCCCAAACCCCTCCTCTGGCATCCCCTCCAAAAGTCGACGCGCTTTCATCGAGATCGGAATCAGCGTCGTCCCGCCCATCTTGTCGTCAATCACCCACAACCCCTCACCCACCAGCGCACTGCGCTTTAGCTTCGCCACCTCCTCACGTCGTAGTCCCGTCTCAATCATCAGTCGCACAATCACCCGCATGCGCGGGTTGTCCTTCAGGCCGCGTAGCAGGCGCTTGTACTCTCCTGGCCGCAGCCGCCGCGTGCGCTTGACCTTGGGTTTGAGAACGCGCTTGGACTCCAGATACTTCTGCGCGGATCGAATCGCCCCCGGCTCGGGACGGTAGCCCCACTCATCCCTGGCGTGGGTCAGAATGCCGGAGAGCTGCATCAGCTCGCGGCGCACCGTATCCGAGCAGACCGACTTCAGACGTCTGCGGGCGTAGGCGATGATGGCGCCCTTGTCTAGCTCCGCAACCGTGAGATGCCCCAGCTCCGCTAGGAACAGCCGCAGGCGGCTCGTCTCATTGACGTGCCCACGCTTGGCTTGCACATTCCCCTCATCCTCATAGCGCTTCAGCAGCTTGCTCAGCGGGTCGGTTCCCGGCATCTCGCCGGGACGCGTGGTGTCGAGCTGAACCTCTTGGGTTCGGACCCAGCGCTCGGCTGCCTTCTTGGTGGCGAATAGACGAGAGACCGGGCGGTGTCCTTTGCGGCGAATCTGGGCTCGCCACTTGCCAGAAGAGAGGGGGTAAATCGAGGCCATGGTGTGTGCAAATCGTGTGCAGTCGCTAAATGGAGTCGTGGGGCAACCCCTGACAAATCAGGATATTACACGCGCACAAAAAAGCCCGCAAGATGCGGGCAACTAGGAGGATTATTCTGCTAAGTCGTTGATTTAGTTGGTGGAGCTGAGGGGGATCGAACCCCTGACCTCCGCATTGCGAATGCAATTTCGCATTAATAAAATCAAAGACTTAGGCAGGCCGTGTGCAAATAGTGTGCAGTGAAATCCGTCATTGTGCAAACCGCCCAGCGTCCAGGTATGGGCGCATCTGCTCGTTGATCACCACTCCAGTCGCATCACGCTGCCGCTGGTTGTCTCGGCGCCGGTCAGTGGATCGCCGCAGTGTCTTGTAGGTGATGCGAGCGTGAGGGTTGCGCTGGTTGAAGGCTGTGATCGCCTTCCTGGCTTGTGCGCGCTCACGTCCACTGTCTGCCTGGTGGAAGTCCGCGATGAGCTTCTTCTTGGCACTCTCCACCCCCATACGGGCACCCTGGATCGCACTGTTGCGCTCGTAGTAGCGCGACTTCTTCGCCGGCGTGATACCAAGCAGCTGGTAGATTTTCTCCAGCGAGGTGAACTGATCCGGCCCCAGGATCACGTCGCCGTCGCGCTCGGTCAGCCCCTCCGTACTCAGCTCGTGGGCGCGGGCCAGGTCGCGGACCATCTTCAGCGGCACCGCCTTCTCCATGAAGTTCTGCACATCTCCCTCGGCGAGACTCATCGCCCCATCCCACATCCCCACCGCATTACTCACCGGCGCTCCTGCGAGCGCAAACAACATCTCCTTAAACGTATCCTCAGTCGTGTCGTCGCGTCCCGAGCGCGTGTAGGCGAATGGGTTCATCAGGTCACCTTGGCCCATGCGCTTACCCATCGCCATGCCAGTGAGCGTGTCGAGCGCGCCTTGGTTCAGGTAGTCCGCCGCCCACCCCGCGTTGTCGTGGATGAAGTTCTTGAGGGAGCGCTCAAGGTCGATGTCATCCTCCTCATCTCCAAACCCAAGCGCTGCGGCGATCGTGCTCGCCAGGCTCAGACCACCTGCGACGAAGGGCAGACCAAACACCCCCGAGGTCGCCGTCAGACTGGCTGACAACCATGCCATGGTGGAGCGCGCTTCGCGCCGCACCTTTGGGTCTTTGGACCAGAACGCATCCTTGAACGTCGAGACCGCCAAGTAGGTCATGGCTTGTTGGAAGCGATAGAACTGGAAAGCCAGCTTGGCGCCATCTCGACCGACGATTGGCAGCTTCTGCATGTGCCTCGCCGCGTTGGATGGTGAGTAGTCCACCTGCGTCGTGTCGACCGCCTCCCGAGCGAAGGCTAAGGACTTGGCGTGGTCCTGCGTCTGCTCGTACCTGATGCGATAGGCCGAGAGCGCGGTCGCCGTCCGGTTCATAATCTCAATCGCATGAGTCGGCGCATTCAGTGATCGTGTCGTGCGCTCAAGGACATCACTCTTGCCCGCAGAGACCGCGCCCAGGTCATAGGTGATGGTAAAGTCGAGCGAGCCGGAGTCGACCAGGTCGTTGATGACGCGCCGCTCCTGTGCGGTGAAGTCGCTCTTGCTCGGGTCGAAGTCCACCATGACTTCTCCCTGCGTATGCAGAGAGATCGCTTTGCGCACCCGGTTCATGTCTTTCAGCAACATGCCCAGGGTCTGTGGCATCCGGTTGCCGTTGCGTGCGGCCAGCCAGGGGGCGGTGATTGCCGGCGTCTGCGAGAGGTTGAGCAGCATGTAGGCCGGGGAGGCGCCCAGGTAGCCCATATAGGAGAGCTTGGTCAGCCCACGGACAAACCCCGTGCCTTCATAGCGCTCAAAGGCCAGCTCGCTTCGCTTCTGAATCTCATTGGCCAGTGCCCGCGCCTCCGTGTCTCCACCTCGACCCGAAGTGACTAGCTCTCGGGTGGCGTCCTGAATATCCCGCAGATGCGTCAATCGACTCAGGGTGTGAGCGCGGAATTGCGCCGCTGCCGCGAACTTACCACGCATGTCGGCGTTGTCTTCATAGATGCCCTCACGCTTGAGTGACTGCTTGAGTGCGTGGCTTTCTGGCAGCGCGCTAATGAGCATGGTCTCGTACTGGGCTTTGAGCTGATTGACGACCTTGCTGTCGAGTCCGATGTCGCTGAGCAGGTCTTCAAACTGCTTCATCTCAGGGCGCAACAACTGCCCGCTGGGGCCAGGCTTGAATGTGCTCTCATTGTCATAGG
Organism: Lamprobacter sp.; assembly: GCF_034860625.1. Lineage (NCBI taxonomy): Bacteria > Pseudomonadati > Pseudomonadota > Gammaproteobacteria > Chromatiales > Chromatiaceae > Lamprobacter > Lamprobacter sp. Next base: position 17,056 of record NZ_JAYESN010000023.1, on the reverse strand, counting down.
CGACAAACCCTCGACGCTCCAAGGCTTTGCGGTGCTGAATGGCTGCCCGCTGGGATTTGTGCGCGGTCTGGATGTAGTGCTCGCTTTTTTTGCGCATCTCCCGATAGCGCTTGACCTCCGCCTCCGTCGCGGTGTCATTCTGGACCTTGGCGTCCAGCGCGGCCATTTCCGGCGACATGCCGACCGTATAGAAGTCGCCAATGCGGGTGAGGGAGAAGTAGGGCTTTTTGCCCTGGCGCCCCAGCTTGTCGAGCACCTTAATCAGCTCTTGCGTGCGTGGCGATGCGCTCTCCCGATTCATCGACTTCACATAGTCGCGAGCGGCTTTCAAGTCCTCCTCGAAATGATCCCGCGCCGCCCGGTAGACGTCCGTCGCTTTCGCTGCCGTATTGGGTACGCGGCGATCCATCTGTTCGAGCTGCTTCCACAGGCGATTGATCTCGTGCTCTTCGTGAGTCGACGCTTGGCGATCCCCGGTCTCAGGGTCGTAGCCAGCCAGTGTGGCCCGCTGCATGACTTGGTTGAGGAGATTGGTGCGTGCTTTATCCAAGCTGGCCCAACTCCGGTCGATCTCCTCAGCACGATTGAGCCAGCGCTTAGCCAGCGCCTCCATGCTTTTGAATGAAGAAGCCAGCGTGCGAAGGGCAGGGTGGTTGTCACCGAAGCGCTCAGCGATCTGGCCGAGCGTCATCCAGCCCAAGAGTTGTTTGATTGAGCTTTTGCCACCGGACTCAAGTGCTGAGTCGAGCGCGTCTTTGAGTGCAGAGACATGGGCGGGCGGGGCGTTGACACCGAACTGCATCCGGCCAAGATCGCCACTAGGGGCGCCCTCTGTGGTCGTGGATTCAGCGCTCTGGGTGCCCCGCATCTCCAGCTTGGCCGCGCCATAGGCCAAGTCCACCACGTCTTGTGGTGTCAGGCTGTCGATGTTCTTGATGCCCAGCCGGCGCAGCGCCCGCTTAAACGCCGCCCACAACGTGTTGAACCAGCGACCGAGGTCAGACTTCATGTCCAGCGCCGTCGGGTCCACACCGGCTGCCACGGCCTCTTCGACGAAGTAGGCGATCAGCTCACTGTGTTTGGTCTCCGGGTCGGCACCCTTGGTCGCGTCGCTCATCCGACCCCAGGCGCGCAGCGCGATGCTCTGGGCTTGGGTCATGGTCCCCGAATCAGCGGAGAGGCGCGCCTCAACGGCCCACTCGGCGATCTTACTGTGTAGCCGGTCGTACTGCGCTGGAGAAAGAATCGTCTCCAGGCCGACATGGGCGCCAACTTCGTGGAGGAACTTGCCCAGCTCCGTCCCGGACTCGATGCGATCCAAGATGAAATGCGCGTGCTTGACACCGTTGCGATCGGGCACGACCCAACCGTAGGCGCCTTTGTCGACGCCTTGCTGGCCTTCGGCGGGAACGTCTTGGGCGCTGTCGTAGACGTGGAGTTTCCAGGACGACCCGATGCCCAGAACATCTTTGATCGTCTGCGTGAACGCCTCACGAGTCGTCGGGTTGGCGACCTGGTCGTGACCATAGCGCGTGTCGCCGTCTGGCTCAGCCGCGTCCAGGTCCGTGCTAGCCTCCACCAGAGACTCGCCCGCCATGAGCTTGCTATAGAGACGCTGGGCCTCGTCATTGCGAAGCCGCTGGTCCTTAAAGCCAGTCAGGCGGTCTACCAGAACAGCATAGTCATCCGGCGCACTCTGTTTGATCGTCGTAAGCTGGCGGAGTGCGTCCCCAAGGGGAGCCGGCTTACCATCCGTCGTCTTCGGCATGGCTGCGTGCCACGCATAGATGACAGCCTTGTCGTGAGATGTTCGCTCCTTGCGTGTTGACGCTACACCTTCCGATTGTCCTTCGGCAGCGGGGGCCTCTTTGGATGGCGCGGTGCGACGCCGCCTGGTTCGGACTTCGACACGTGGCTTTGGCTTCTCAGCCGAAACGTCGGCCTCTCCGGATTCTTTGGCGGCTGCGGTGTCTTCTCCTCGGCTAGTCTCTGTGCTAGCTCCTGCTGCACCTCTTTGAACAGTGCTGGGTCGTTCGCCAATTTCTGAATCGACAATCCGCTCATTCTTGTAAGCTCCATGCGCCCCTAACAAGGCGTCAATATAGGAAGAACTGGACTCAATCCTGCTTCTTAGGTCAGCCCGCTCTCGTAAGGATAGCTCAGACCAAGGCACGCCGCCTCGTGCATCAACAATCTGGCCCCAAAGCGTAGAGAATGTAGTCTCTTCGGCTTCAGAGAACGTCGCTGCTTTCTCAATCGCATCCAGCTCAGCCTTCTGCAGCTCCCACTCTGCCAGCGCTCGGTTCTCCTGCTCGACAGCGGATGTACTGGCCAGATCGTCGGGCTTGGCTTCAGCAGCTTCCTTGAAAGAAACCTCGCTTTCCGCCACTCCACGGCGAGCCGCGAGCGCGCGTCGGTAACGGGTCAGCTCTTTGCGCAGGGAAGGGGCTTTAAGCCCGGACCCTTTTGTCTGCTCTTGGTCCTGCCCAGTGCTCTTGCCAAACTCGGCGGCGAAAGACTTACGCCACGCCTCCTGGATGTCGCGCACCTGCTCTCGTAAGAGGCCGATCTTGGTCTTGTTAGCCGGTGTATTCGGCTTCGCTTCGAGGTCTGCGATCTTATCGAGTACGTCAGCCGCACGCTTCAGCGCGCGGTCAATCTTCGCTGTTGAACCCTTATTCTCACCTCCTCCTTGGATCGCTAGCTCTTCTGAGACGCGACGATAGACTTCGCCCCACGCACCAGTGGGGTCGTTGTTGTCTGTCATCTGATCATGCGCAAACGCTCTCAGCGATCTAACAGCTTGTTGGTCACTCCAATCAAGTTCGCCCTCCACAAGCTCGCTAACACGCTGCTTGTTCTCTTCCCGACGCGCCTCCGATACTTGCCCCCTCAGATACTTTCCTGTGCCGAACGAAAGCTCGCCAGCCGCTGCTTCGGCTTCTGCCGTCGTCTCATCCGCCGCGTTATATGCTTCGTTGCCAGAAACATCATCTCCGACATACGCCTCATCACTAACCTGTGCTTGTCCTGTTAGTTCGCTAAGCGCTTGCGCGTCGTCTTCTTGACGAGCATCGTCTTGCGCCAGCGCGTTTCTCAGTGCAGTAGCCTCTTGATCCAGCGCTTCGGACTGCTCATAAAGCGTTCGTAGCGTCGGAGAAACCGCATCCAACTTCTCAAGCGCTTTCCTCATTTGCTGTGAGTGATTAGCGGAAGACTTCTCCCCGTCCCGAACTTGGCCATGAGCCAGCGTGTTGAGTATGGTCTCTCGCTGCCCTTCCGGCAGAAACTCAACAACCCCTTGCAAGCGCTGAGCAATCTCAGAGCGCTGCTGGTCGATCTGCTGGAGTCGAGCGCGCGGGTCAGCTGCTGGAGTCGGAGGCGAGGACGCTTTCAGAGCGGCGATGCGTGCTTGAACAGCCTCAATCATCTTCGTGATCGACGCGCTCGATGTCGACACATCGCCGGTCGGCAGAACATGGCCTGATTCCTCAAGCGCGCGTTGCAGACGCGCCGGGTCGGTCTCACCCTGGGCGCTCATCGCCAGCCGCTTCATCGCCCCGACGTTAGCCTTGTTTCGCTTCGTGAAGTCGCTCGACTGAAAAAGACCTGACGTCGCTACCGGGGCAGGCTGAGCAGGGAAAGAGACCGGGCGTGGGCGAGCCGCTGGGCCAGGCGTCGGCGGAGGTTGCGCGACCGTGTTCGCTTGCGGCGCTGCAGGCGCTGGTGCTGTTGCTCCGGTGACTCCAGTCGGTGGAGTTGGGGGTGCCGTGGTACGCGTCTGTGATGCCGCATTGAGTGGTGAAGTCGCTTCGCCATCTTCAGTTGTAGAGGTCGTCTCGTCGTCTAGCGTGAGCCCCCGCCGCTTCAGCTCTAAGTCATAGATCGCTCGCACCCAAGTCGACTTGGATGCTTGCTTCCGACGAGCCTCGGCCTTGAGCGCGCCGTCATCGAGGGTGGACACATGCTCAATGCGCTTCGCCACCGCATAGTTGACGTGGCTGGGGTTATTCCGCTGAAGTGTCTTGTTAGGGTCGACGGGGGATGTCGGATCGTTAGCCAGATCGATCAGCTGGTCAGCTAACTCGCTCGTCTTGTTAGGGTCTGTCGGGGGAGCTTCTGAGCGCGCGGTGGACGTCTCGACGTCTGCTTGAGGTGGCGCGCCTAGCAGATTGCTGGGCTCGACGGGACGAGGTAGTTGCGCTTGTGCGCTGGGCTGCCCAACTGGAGGCGCAGCTCGACCGGCAATCTCGACCAAAGGCGATGGAGACTGTGGCTCAATCGGGGATTGGCCGACTTCGGGCGTACCCTCCTGAGTGTCCCGGCCAGCCATCAAGTCCACAGGCTTGCCACCAGGGATGAGGTTGAACGCGGCACCCATGCCCGCACCGGCCAGCGTACCCTGAGCCATCGCGCTCGGCACACCCTGCAAGAAGGGCTTGTCCTGGGCGATGTTGGAGACAGTCTGCTCCATGCCTGATTGCAGCAGCTCTTCACCCGCTTCGATGCCGGTGCCAACAACAAGACGCGGGCCGTAGCTGAGCATGTCTCGCCCTTCACGAACCGCCGCATCCTGAGCCGCGTCACGTCCTGCACGGGAGAACGCCTGGTTGACGTCGCCAGCTCCCAATCGGTTAGCCAGCGTGCCGCCTGCCGCACCCACACCCGCACCAAGCACTGCCGTCACACCACCCGCAAGCGCCGCCTCGTCTGGATGAACGCCTTCCTTGAGCAGCTGGCCGGTCTGCTGTCCGCCCATGACAAGACCCTCACCCGCGAAGGGGGAGAGGCGGCTGACTGTATCCGCAGCACGCTGGCCGATGACCCCACGGGCGGCTTGACCCGCTTTGGCAACAAGTCCACCAGCGCCTAAGCCCGCCACAAGGGAGGGAGTCGACCCGGCGATCAGGTTAGGCGCGATCCGTCCCGCGTTCGACCCGTAATGAGCTAACCACTCCCCGAGCTGTAAGTCATTCCACGCTTGCTGAACTTCGTTGAACCCACCCTGGCCGGTCAGGGCCGAGCCGAGTGCGCCGGTGAAGGCGTTCATGCCGGTGGACTGATCGAGCGCGGCGGTGCGCTGATTCAGCGCCTGCTGCTCGGGGCTGTACTGCAGGTCCATGCGCTGCTCGTAGGCATCCCCGGAAAGCCCCGTCAGATCGGCCAACCCCTCAGCCAATCGGGTTGCCGGGGCGAACCCTTCGACCTCGTTGCCGGTGACCGCGCCAACGGCGTAGCGAGAGGGCGCCGTCAGGATCGAAGCGCCCATGTCGATGAGGCCGGGAACGCCCTCAGTGACGAAGTTGACGGCTTCCTTCTTCAGCGAGGTCCACATATCCCCGCCGAGTCCCTGATTCTGCCCGTACTGTGTCGCGTCGAGACCCAGATCAAGCGCCACCAAGGCTTGATCTCGCCCAGTGGTTTTAGACAGGAAGCCAACGATCTCAGCGTCTGACGCATCGCCGATCTTGTCCGCGTGGCGCTCGCGAAGGGTGTCGATCAGGGACATGCTTAGAATGCTCCAAAGGCTTGATCGTAGATCGTCGCCATGTCAGGCCCGCCGCTCGGTTGTTGGTACGGTCGCCCTGTGGATAAGGCTTTGTAGCGCGCTTGATGAGCCGCCATCACCTGCGGCAGCAGCTCTTGGGTCAGCGTCTGTCTTTGTGCAGACGTGCATTGACCGCCAGGTAGTTGAGCACACTTCGCTTCGACTGCTCCATACAGCGCCTCGTCGACCGTCTTCTGCTCGGACGCCGACACAGAACGCGCTTCGTCGGACGAGGCCGCTGACGTCAAGCCCAGGTGGCCTGCCATGGTCAGTGCATCGGTGGTCATGGATTTGCCGTCCGGACCCACCAGGTCGAACTTCATCGTGCGCGCTGGTCCGACCCCCGGCATATCGGTCTGGGCCTCCTCGATGTTTGTGAGGTCGTAGCCTAGCGATTGAGCCAGCTGGGTCGCCTGATCCACCATGCCAGCGTTGATGTACTGCAGCATTAGCTTCGTGCGCGTCAGGCCGGCTTCTTGCCGCTTCAGCTCACGCGTAAAGGCGGCGTCTTCGCGCGCCGTCTCGGCGTTCTCAGATAGGCGAGTCTCTTGGCGTTGAGCGAGACCATGCGCTTGATCGCTCTGGCGAGTCCGGTTGAAGTCCGTCGCTCGGCCTGCCGCCTGACTGGCGATCTCCCAGGGGTCTCGGCCAAATGTGCCGGCGCCGGCGCCCATGTGCCACATGAACTCCACAGCACCGTCTGGAGTTGTGGGGTCTCCCTGGAAGCTCTGCATGTGCGCGGCAAACCCTTTGGAGGCGAGCTGGGCGAGCACGGGCGCCGCTTGTTCGAGCTGGTTGTGCCGGAAGGCGTCGATGACGATCTCTTGGTAGAGCTGTGCGGCGCGTGAGACGTCGGGCGCCTGATGAGCCTGCTGACCTGGACCTGCCGCCTGACCGCCTGCCGCCTGACCACCCCCACCGTCGCCACCGTGGCGCGTTCCATAATCCGATAGTCGCGTGCCGTTGGTGTCGGCAGGGTTGTACTGGCCTCCCGTCTTGAGAAACCGCCCCATACCGGCGCTGCCGCCGAGGTGGGCCATCGAGCGCAGTGCGTTCTGTGTGATCGGCACACCGCCCACAGTTTGGCCAATGTACTGATCGAGCCCGTTCTGCTGGATATAACGGTCGATGTCGTTGAAGTGCCAGCGCGCGACTCGCTCTTGCTGCTCCGGGCTGTTGAGGAAACTCTGAGGGTCGACCTTCTCGCCGGTCGCGCGCTCATAGTCCTGCAAGCGGGCTTGGCCGAACTGGTACTTGCCAAAATGGCCCGCAAGTCCACCCGCGCCTGTGACGTTGTTGCGCGCCTGGTAGTTTCCGCCGCTCTCATTCTGGACCAGGCTGTCCGGGATGCCTACTGGCTGGGCAAGACCACCAGACAAGGGGGCAGGCGCGTGAGCCGTTGCTGCCGGCACAGGCCCTTGAGAGCCTGCTGACGCCATCGCTGGTTGGGGGGAGGCTAGACCTCCGCCTGGAGCTTGATAGTACGCCTGGAGCTTGTCTGCGGTCTGCTGGCGCCATTGCTCTGCCTCTCGCTCTTTGCGCTTGGCTTCCTCCTCTTCTTGCTCACGTCCAGCACGCTCATACGCATTGCGCGCGACGTCCATGTAGTATCGAATGTCGGCCATGGTTAGCCCCCTGCTACGCCGGAGTTGAAGACCGAGCCCCAATCAACTTTTTTAGCAAGCGTGCCGCCTATATCCGCAATGGCGGTTCCCCACGGCGACGGCGACCCGGCTTGCGCGCCTTGCTGCGCGTTTGTGCCACCAAAAGCAGAGACGATGTAGTTGTTGGCGTTGCCGATCAAGCCACTGGCGTTGTACTGAGTCGTCAAGAAGTCGTTATACAGACCCCTAGAATCGTCCAGCGCACGCGATTGGCCCATAGAAGACGTGCTGTGTAGAGAGCCTAACGTGTCTAACGTGCTTAGCCCTAGCCGCCCCATGTTGTAGTCGCGATCGTTCATCGCGTTGAGCGCTCCGATCTGCGCTTGCAGACCCGCGCCATACATGCTGGCATTCGCGGCAGTCTGAGCGTTCGCCATGCTCGCCCGAGCATTAACACCCGCATTGTGCATACTGGATTGAGCGCCGAGCTGATGCCCGTAGATGTTCGTCGCGTTGCCCATGCGCGACTGTTCTAGGCCGGCCAGCATATTCATGTGGCTCTGGTCATAGCCGCTGCGAATATCCAACGCCTGGTTACCCAACTGACCTAACACGGCGCTCTGCTGTGCGGCGGCTCCGAGCCGGTCAAAGCCAACCTGATCAGCTGTCATCCGGGCGTTATTCATCGCGTTCGTTGTTTGCGCCGAGTGTTGAAGCGCCGAGACTCGCTGCGCCTCTTGCGCGCGTCCGGTCCCTGGCCCCACGCCCATCGAGGCGTTAGCCCGACGTGAAGCGTCTTGCGCTTGGGCGAAGGAGCGAGCTGAATCGCCCGCCACTTGCCTGGCGAGGTGCTCCGCGTAGCCTGGTGAGCTGAAGTTCTGCGCCGCCTGATTGAGCTGCTGAAACGTCGGCATGACGAAATCGCCAAACGCATCCCCGTACATGCTCACCGTGTTGTTGAACGCCTCCAGCAGCTCGCTGTTGATCTGTGGGGCTTGGTACGTCGTCGCGCCATCAGGAGCGTCGAGAAGCGCAGCGGGAGCAGTGTTGGCCCCGCTACCGCTGGCAGTAGGGCGCGACGACAGCGATGTGCCGAGACCACCAAGCGCTCCTTGAAATGCCGTGTTGCCGGCTTGAGCCTGCGACAAGAAATCGCTTGCTTGTGGGACCAACACGCCGGTGAGTCCCTGAACCGTATTGCTAAAGTTCGCCGCATTGCTAAGCCCTTCCTGAGCGTGTGGCAGCTGCCATTGCAAAGCGTTCGCGCCATGCTGTCCGTAAGCCTCCGCGCGATTGTAGAGGTCGTTCTGAAACTGCCACATGGCGTTGTGGCCGGCTTGAGTAAAGCCGGGGGTCGACGGCTTCGCTTTTTCACCGCCTCCCATGCTGTTCCCGATCAAACTAGCGCCTGCTGACACAAGCGCGGGAGCGATTGCTGCCCAAACCATAACCGTGCCCCTTTAACTGATAAGACTTAGCGTAGCAGAATACCGTGCTTCACACCCCTGGAGCGCATGGCCCTTTCGGGTTCCAAGGACGCCAAGGTTTGTCTGGGTCAAGCGGTCCTTTCGGGAGACAAGGCGCTTCAGGATACCAAGGTCGGCCCGGATTCGTTCCATCATACACCAACTCAATGTGCAGCCTCCAATTCGAGCCCATTCCCACGCGCCCTAATGCGCGGGCACCTGTACGCTCTTTCAACACATACAGCACTGAGAAACGATCGCGCTGTCGGCGCATACAGACTTTCCCATCGGCCAAATAGAACAACAGAATGTCCGAAGCGGCTGTCTGAGTCACCCGCTTATCGTCCAGACACAGCCGGGGAGAGCGCATTCCAGGGATCACATCGACCACCGTCTTAGCCCGATCTGAGTCGTACCAGTAGAGCTTCCCAATCGCCCCATCGACAAAAGCCGCCGCCGGTCGCATGTTCTGATCAAACGCTAGGGCCACTTCCCGCACGTCAGCCACCGGCCAGAGTCGACGCGGAGGAATATCCGAGTTGCCCGGCGCATCGAGGACCAATCCGCGCCAATCGCCCGCCCACTGGCCGTCATAGCGATTACACGGAGCCAACATCCCCCGCAGTCGCCACGTCTGCACGTTATAGCCCTGAGACGGATCACCGACATCCACCCCGCCGCGTTCGTAATCAATCCAAGGGCAGCGATAGGCGAACCAGGTGTCAGGGTCCAGAATCTCCCCCACCGCAGGATCGCCCGACAACACATCACCCGGCATCGCCATCGCTCAATCCTCGTAACGCCCCCATTGTGTGCGGAAAGTCATCGAGAGCAGATCGGCGTCGGTCTTCATAAACGGCGGGTCGACCGAGAACTGATACGCGCCAAGTCCTTGTGAGCGGAACAAGAACGCTGTAATACCCGCCGCAAAATTCGCCCTCGTTAGACTCCAATAAAACTCAGTGTCTCGCTGATAGCTGCCTACACTGTATGCCTTAACCGACCCACCGCTACTTGCCTCCGAACTCACTCCTGTTGGCGTTGAAAACTCATCGCCCAAAGCACCGTCGTAAACAACAGTGGGGTAATCAGCCCGTGACCCAAACTCCACCCCGTTTTGTATCCCCCATCCTGACCGATAGCCCCCGTTACCCAAGTCGGCGGGCCGCACAACCGCTGTCCGAGTCCCGGACGGGGTGCTGAAGGTAAATGTCTCGTCGGCCTGCGGGGCGTAATTGAACAGCCGGTAGGTGACGTACAGCATCTCATCGGAAAGCACCGTGATCGTCGTCGGATTGCCATTCACATCCACAAACAGCGCCCGCGAGAATAGCCCGCCACTGCTCCAGCCGACGCCTACCTCGGACATATTGCCAACGACGGCACCCAGGCCAAACTCCCAGCTCACCTGGTAACGCCCCCCAAACGGCGCTTCCATCAGCCGGCCACTCGAAGCGTTCTTGCGATTACTTGTGCCAGCCACATGCTGCTCAAGGGCCGAGTCAGTCGCCTGGGGAACCACCGTCCCGGTGCCGACATGGCACTCATTCAAGAAGTCGCTGCCACTCCCCACGCGGTCGAGACCGGCATTCGTGACGATGTTCGGCATCCAATGAGAGCGATAGCGAACCGTGCGGTCGGCCTTGAGTACCTGGACTTGATACTCGCCTGAAAATCGAACCGGAATAATCATTGTCTATACAGCCTGTAGCGCCGAGAGGTGAACACGGTCGTGATTTCCCCGAGGTACTCCCTATCTTCGTGCTGGGCCACCGTGACCTCAGCGTCGAAAGCGCCGGTCGACTCAGCGATTGAGAAGGTGAGCGTGTAGCCCTCTGCCGTTACCGCCCCATACGCAGCCGAGACACCTGTCTCTGCCGTCTTCGCGTTCACAGAGGCGATCACGTCATCGCTCGGGAATACCGTATCGGACGCGGACTCCCATGTCTCAATGTGGACGGAATCGCCCTCAGCAGGGAGCACGCCAAGCACCAGTCGCTGTGTCGGCCAGAACTCAGCGTCGACGCTTTCGATCCAGGTGGAGGGGTCGATCGGCTCCTCGGGGTCTGTCGGGTCTGTTGGCTCCTCCGGCTCAGGATACGACTCACCCGGCGTATGCGGCGTGCCCGGATCGCCCTCCGGCTCAGGATACGACTCACCCGGCGTATGCGGCGTGCCCGGATCGCCCTCACCGTCGCTCGAACTACCGCAGCGTGCCCAAGACAGATCAAAAGTAAAGTGGATGCGCTGGTGGTCCTCTAGTGCGATCTCGGGTGTGAAGTCGACCTGCCAAGTGCCTCCGTTACTATGGTGCACATCAAGCCAATCCCTCCCCTGACCGAATTGCAAGCCGTCAATCATACCCGTCAGGCCAGGGCCGAACTGAACATCGAACGTCAGTCTATGGCTTCCAGGTATATAACTCCTTCGACGCGAGTAGGAATCAGTGCCACTAGCTTTTAGTTCGCTTGGGTCGCCTAACACCCAAGAGCCATCCAGACGTATCTTATTTTTAGTGCCGTCAGCTGGTGCCTTCCAACGAAACAACGGCTCGCCTGGCTTAAAATTCCACCCTGAGTAGCTTAGCCAAATGTGCTTATGGCCCGTGTTGATTGGGAACGCCACACAATCCCGCATCGCCCCCGCAACCTCAACACTAAATTCGTAGCTTTCCGTCGGAATACACTGACGAAATTCCCACATCACATAGAGGCGATCCACATCACCATCTAAAAGCAACTCAACAGGGAGCAACGCCCGCGAGAACAGATTGCTGCTGCCCGGCCCAATCCCCACCTCGCTCACAGGGCCAGCAATCGAACCAATACCTGATCGATAGGTTATTTTATACCCGCGATACGGAGGTGTTTCTGCAGTCCCGTCCGTAAACGCTCTGCCAAGGTAGTCAACCGAAGCCACATAGCGTCCGAGCGCCACGTCATCATAACGGGCATCCGCCGTACCCGAGCCTACATAGCAGTTAACACCATAGTCGTCGTGATACCCAATCAAATCCATCCCATTATCCGTGATGAGATTGTCAAACCAAGGCGTCTCTTGGGTAATCACCCCCTCGCGCTCCACCCACACCTTGTACAACCCTTGGACTTGAATCTTCACTCTAACCCACCACTCACAATAGACGCGGATGATGTAATCATCTCATTCGGCGCAGTCGCAAAGATGCCCGGCTTCAAGAACCCTGTTAGCCGCACTGTCGTTGTGATCGCTTCCGCAACCTCGGCATAAACCCGAGTATCTGCAATCCATCCGCCCGTCACTTCCAACGAAGGCGTATACGCATCCCAACTTTCAGTAAAGATGCTATTCCAAATGATCTCGATATACCCGCCCGTCACCACCAATGACGGCACATACGCATCCCACGTCCCTTGGTAGAATTGCCCCCGCATTACCTGCGACGACGCCTTCATCTCCTCGATGAACTCCAGTGGATACATCAAGGACGTCACCCACTCGCCTTCGGGCGAGTCGCAGTTTTTCTCTTCCGGGCAAATCTCGGGCTGCTCGCGGACCATCATCTCGCGGACCCGCTCAAAAAACCGCCGAACATCCTGCTCAGCAGACGAACTCAAATGCGGAAGCGTGTCTCGGGGATTCAGCCACTCGCGCCCGAACTCATCCTCGCGCCACTTCGGGATGCACTCAGACGGCACCGCCCGGCGCAACTCCTCGCGAATGCGGCGAATCAGTTTGCGCAAATCCTCTGGGATTTGGCTGGAGACATGCGGTAGGCGATGGTTCGGCCAAGCTCGATAGCCGGATGGCTGCGTCAGCGCGCGTCGCAACTCATCCGTGAACGCTCGCAGATCAGCGGGGATGTCGCTGGTGATCGTCGGCAGACGGGTGTCACGACTCATACAGCTCTTGCGACGACTGAGCGAGCGTGATCTTAGTCACCTCATGCTGCCCGCTCAGTTCGACCTCCCAATCCCGACCCACGATTACCGGCAGGCGAAACGCCCGACGCGATGCCACCTCATGCACAAATCGCTCTCGGCCATCGACGATCAGCCGGAACGTCACCGGGTAGCCATACGCCTCCACATGCCCCCAAGAAAACCAGCTTTCGTGAGGCACATCGAAACGCTTTGAGCGCCAGGTGTAGATTTCCTGCACCCCCTCGTTCCAGACGCGGAGTGAGCGACTGTCCAGGACATAGAGTTGATCTGAGCGAAGGTCTGAGAACCCACCCAAATACGGCAGATCATGTGTGATGAGCACGCCCCTGCCTGGATCGAAGACGAACCCACTCAGCGGCACCTCGGAGGTGACCTCAGAGTCCTGGTAGCGAATCTCATGCGTCTTGCGTGGGTGAAAAGCGTGGTAACGACCATCATGTGCGTAGCCATGTAGGTTCTCGATGTCGAACCACTCCTGCCACTGCTCGCGAGTGAACAACGCGTCGGTGACGTTGGACGAGCCCCCAGGAGAGAGGGCAATCAATCCGTCCGGGCTTGCGTAAAGCACCGAGCCCCCAAGCGAAACGATGCTCTGCTTGCTGACACACGACTGCTCCACGGGGCTGCGAACCATTACCATTGAGTCTGGGTGCGCCCCTTGAACGAAATACGGATGCCCTTTGGTCAGCACAACGAGCGTAGTGTCGAGTGCGCCCAAACCGACGATTGGATAGTCCACCGTCAGCCGATAGGCTTCAGGCCAAGAGTAGGGACGATAAGGGTCGCAGAAATACAGGTCTCGATCGTGGAAGCCGGCAACGATGCCGTTGGGCAAATTCACGATGCCACGCAAGCCCTCGGGTGGCTCCATCGTCAAAGGCATCAACTCCCCAAGCATCTCGGGAGGAAGTGCATCGCTCGCAAACGGCGCCCCTGATTCGCCCTCTACAGAGAACTCATCGAGTCCCAACTCAGCTACAAACAAGAACGACCCACCAGCGGAGCGGTAAATCCGCACGCCGGTTGCAAAATGCCCGTCGCTCGCCGGCAGCGTCGGATAACTGCCTGTGCCGGGAAACGTCAATCGAACCACGTCTGACAACGGGCAGACACTCACCATCTGCGACGGCTCAGCCGGAGCCGACTCCATGATCATCCCATCGATCTCGCGTATCCAGGTCCAGGTATAGAGGCGCGTCTCCGCGTAGCTCGTCTCGTAGGTGCGCTTAAGGATGTCCTCGTCCGTCTCGCCCCACTTGAACCACAGCGCCTTCGTGGGGTCCGGGTCGGTGAGGTAGAGGAACAGCGTGTCACTCAACCGCGCCACTCCCATATCCGCTGCGGGAATCGCCCCTGCAATATCGACATGAAGCGCCCTCGCGTCGGTGTTCGAGGAGATCGAGATCGTCGTCCACGTCTCGCCTTCGTCGAGCGAGAATGATGGCGGTGCACTCGTATCGAACCGAGACCAGACCTCTTTGCCGATCGGGATCAAAGCGCCGACACCGTGCACCGACACCCATAGCGGCACCTCGGGAGCAGGCAAGCCCAGGCGAACAGCCGTCGGCGATTTAACCCATCCCGTCGTGCTCATTACGACCCCCAGGTCACGGTGAAGGGAGACCCAACGGTGATCTCCTCGCCGACAGGGCCATAAGCGCCGTGATGTACGGTGAAAACACGCCCGAGATAGGTCGACCCGAATCTGCCGCCATAACTCGACGGCAACGAAGCCAGCACAGCCGACTCGAGCGCACTCAGCGTGTTGTAGGTGCCATTGATCGCCGCGTTCAGACCCGAAAGATCAACGGGCTCAGTCGTCGCAATCGCCCCGCCCGAGATAGAGACGGGGCCAGAGGCTAGCGCAAACGCATCCTCTAACGGGGCGATGATGATCCGCAGGGTCGATGCACCGGCATGAATCGAATCAAACACGCGTACATACGACGAATACACCTCACTGAAAGACGTACTACCCGTCGGTTCGTCCAGATCAGGAGGCTCGTAGGGGTCGTAAGGGGCCGGCTCAGGCGGTTCACTCAAGCCGTACATGTTCGCGTTCGTGATCTTCGGATAGCCGTCGCCCGTAAAAATCGTCCACTCCAGGTCGTCACCAGCGATCTGCCCCCGACAGACATCCACATCTGTCGACCAGGCAAACCAGACGCGCTCACTCAGCGTCCCACCCCACTTGTAAATGGTCTTCGTGCCCGATGGCAAGGTCACCGCGAGACTGCTCGCCGCTCTAAGTGGCTGCAGGGTCTGGCGACGGACGTCCACATTACGAGCGATCTGCGCCCCCTCCGCCGACAAGCGCGCCGGTGGCGTCCGGGGGGCAATTCCACTGCACTGGTCGATGACGATTTTCACCGCTAGCCCCCACCCATAAGCGCAATCACCTGAGCAAACAATCCGCGCTGTTCGGCAATCGCAGCGAGACCTAGCGCCAAAACACCAAACAACGTCGTCGCCCTCAGAATCGTCCGATGCAAACGCTCAACCTGTTCTGTACGGGTCTTCTCCTGCATGATCTCTTGCTGAATGTGTTCCTGGAGACTTTCAATTATGTCCGCTTGCCGCTCTGCTGCGCGTTCCAGCATTTTGTGCTGCGAACAAAGCTCTTCTCGGATTGATGTCGTCATTGCTTTAGTATCCGCTAATACTTGGCTTTGGTCATCAATCCGTCGCTCAAGCCGATCAATACGTCGCTCATTGCCATCCAATCGGCTGTTGACGTAGTCGAGGTTTGCTTGATGAGAGCGAAGTCTGGCGTGAGCCGCATCCACATCATGTGCAACATTCGCAGGCTCAAGAACTTGAGTCATGGCTATTCACGCCTCGTCCGGTAAACGGCAGCCTTAATAAAGACAGCGCAGTTCGATTAGCGTTGACTCAATTACCGCTGTGCCAAGGTCCGAAAGCGTCGCTGTGGCTAGCTGAGCGAGGTTTGGCGTCGGCTGCAGATGGCAACTCGGATGTGTCGGATTGCTCTGACACCCGATTGTGGATGCGACCAGCAGGATCAGGAAGCAGCGCTTCAAGCGCAGCACCAATCGCGACCCCCGCCGCAATAATCCCATCTTTCTGCTCCGGACTCAGGCCGATACCAATGAGCGTCAAAAACGCGACCAATGCACGCCAAGTGCTACGCTCGTCAAGACGTTCGACAAAGAAATGTGCGAGTTTCATGGCTCTACTCCTATTGACTCGTGTGTTGCTGTGATCTGTGTGTTAGTCGTTGCGCTGCTCGTGTTAGAGACGACGCTCGATTGGCTCGACTCGCGGACAGTATAGTCGCGAGCTGTGGTGTTGTTCGTTGTGCGCTCGACGGTGTTAATTGCGCCAGATGCGCTGCCAAGTGATTTCAGGACGTCGCCTCCAACAGCGATACCTACGACACTTGAGAGTCCGCCCGTCAGAACGCGGGCCATTTCAACTCTCGGGTCCGGTGCTTGGGGGCCATAGTACGTGCACTCGCCGGAGCATGTCAGTACCGGGCGCGCGGGGTTCGCAGCCATGCAGCTAGTGAGAAGAAGAGGGGCAAGCAGCGCTAAGCGTTTCACGTCAAATCTCTTGAATGCGGAAAATCAACTCATCCTCAAACACGCGACCTTCTTCAGTCGAGGTTGAAATCGTCACTTTGTATTGAGTGCCTGACACGCCTCCGCTCACCCAGAAACGCGCACGATCAGCAAGCGTCTGCACCTCACTGATAACTAACTCGCCAGCGGGTTCTACCGTCACGCTAGACTCTAGCGCGTTGTCGCTGACTGTTAGTGCGTCATTATACCAAACAGTGTACGAAAGTCGCTCACCGGGCTGCTGGTTAGCTGCGCCAAGTCTCATAATCCTCTCCTGTTTCGATCCCAGCTTGTGCCACGGCTAAACTTGGGCTGCAAAGCTGAGCGGGAAAACTCATACTGCTGTGCGGGACGAGAAAACTCGGCCTGCTGGGCCGAACGCGAGAACTCGGACTGCTGGGGTGGGCGAGAGAACGCCCGCCATAGCGGGTCGAACGACACGGGAGGCGTCATACTCGACGCAAAGCTAGCAGCGCTACTCTGCAGCCAAACATCGAGCGATCCGCGCAGAACCAGCTGCGCGTCAAACACCGCTACCCCGTCATCCAGTCGCGCGGCAAAGGCGCTTCTGTTGACAACCGTCGCGTCGAACGAGGCCGTCGTGTTAGCCAGCTCGGCAGACAGCGAGCCATGAAAGATCAGCCTCGCCCCAGCCTCAGCCTCAAGCAACGCCGCGTCGTCTGCCAGCTGAACACGGAGCGGACCCTTCGGTCCCGGCCCATACGTTTCAGCCGAGAGCGACGCCTGAGCATCATCAAGAGCGGCAAAAAACCGCTTCGGGATCGTGTCGTGCGCTCGCGGTCTTGTGTAGGCGACCCCTCCCGCATCGAGATCGACCGTGTCGCCAAAGGGAGGGCGCGTGTAGCTCATTAAAGTGGCGGCGTGAGAACAATACGATCGACGACGTCGTTGCGCAGATCAGTATCGTCACTAG